>NZ_LPWD01000294.1 GCF_001723295.1 Methyloceanibacter marginalis | reverse complement strand
GCGGTCGTGGAGGAGTAAGATCCGACTCCGTCGAAGCGGTGGCCCAGCTCGCGCCGCCGACTACGATCTGAGCCAGAAGAACGGTGTCGAAGGCAGTCCGACATTCTTGATGAATGACGGCCGGCAGAAGCTATTCGGCAATGTCGGCTACCGGCTGCTCGAAGCGAACGTCCAGGAACTCCTGCGCCGCCCCGCGGCGAACGAGGCCAGCTGGTGCTGATCCGCACTCGCCGAGTCATATTTCCTTCCGGCCAGACCCACGGTTTGAGTAAGGTCCGGCCCCGAAAGCGTCATTCAACCCAACGCGAGGCATCATGAGCAACGAACCATCGCTGGAAGAGATCGAGCGCCGCATCCAGATCGTGGAAGATAATTTGCGCGAGCTGGTGGAGCAGGCCGCCGCCTATTCGGGCGCGGCCGACGAGGAGCGTAACGCCCAACGCATCGCCGATCAGCAGGCGAAGCTCGATGCCCTCATGAAGCAACGCGAGACCCTGCTGAACCGGACCTAGCGCCGCGCTGGTCGTAAGCCCGTTCGTCCGCGCGCCCCTATTGCGCCGGCGCCTCTGTGGCTGCCGGCGGCGTGCTTGCCGGCGGCTCTGGCTCAGGTGACGGCTCTGGCTCCGGTGATGGCGTCGGCTCCGGTGACGGCTCAGGCTCGGTGGCCTCGTGCACGCCCTCGCGCACCTCTTCGCCGACTTGCTTCGCGCCGGCGCCGACCTTCTCGGCCACGACGCCCCAGCGCACGATGTCTTGCGAGTCCGGATGGTCGCCCAAATGGTCGATGAGAAAGACCACGAGAATTGTCAGAAGGACGCCGGTGAGGACGCCAGAGAGATACGGCATGGAACACTCCGTTGCGAAAGGCTGGGCAAAGAGGAAACGCCCCTCCAAAAGGGACAGTTCCCACTTGGCGCATCTGCGAGGCGAAGGCCTCGACTCGTCCTGCTTACGACTTCGCCATCATGTTCTTGATGACGCCGGCGATGAGCGTGAGGACGATGCCGCCGATGGCGCCGCCGGCGATGTCGCCGACCCAGCCTTCAATCATCTGCCCGGCAAAATTTCCGATCAGCTGACCGGTGATGCCGCCGCCGACCGCACCGGCGATCACATTGCCGATGGTGCCGAGTGAATATTGCTTAGCCGCCGCGCCTGCGCCCGCGCCGCCGACCGCACCCGAGATCACTTGAACCAGAAGACTGGCGATATCCATGTTGGTAACCCCCCTCGTTTCCCGAAGCTTGTGTTCGGTGTCACCATTTTAGGCGTTTAGGGGCTCAAGCGCCAGTAGACTGACCGCGCGCTACTCCACTCGGCTGAAGACACGCACCGCCACATAGGCGACGAGCGCCAGCACCAGAAGGCCTCCCAGGGCGCCCAGCACGGCGAGCCCCAACGGCAGGCGGTCGGCTCCCGCCGCACCCAGAAGATCGAAGCCCTGCATCGCCACGACCGCGATCAGCGCGATGCCGGCAATGAGCACCGTGACGGCCACGAGCAAGGCGAAGCGGCGCACCTTGCGGCGCTGCTCCAGGCGGCTACTGAACATGACGGGGCGGGGCACGGTTCGAGTTTCCCGGCTCAGCTCTGGCCGAGGAGTGCCGGCGGCGGCGCGGCTGGGTCGAAGGTCTTGGCGGCTCCCTCGCGCACGCGGCGCGAGATCCACGGTGCGGCAATCGCGCAGACGACGATCGCGATAATCCATGGGCCGGCAGCCGGCAGGCCCTCGAACATGGACAGGATCAGCAGGACGAAAACGCCGAGACACAGCAAGCCGACAATCAGCCAGACGATCCACAGGGCCGTGCTGCCGGCGATGAATTTGGCCTGCGGCGCGGCCGCCGCGATACGCGATGCTAGCGCCCGCACGAAAGGGGCGTAGGTGGCGCCGCGGTCTTCGAAATTGTTGAGGCTCACGTAATGCGCGGAACGCAGCTTGACCTTGTCCCCCGTGTTGGCGCGCACCGTACACTGATACGTCTCGCCGATGGGCGAGGTATAGGCGATCAGGTGCATGTCGTGCACATCCGCGTAGGGCATCCGCCCTTCTCCGCCGGTATCGCTCCAGTGCAGAGCGTCGGGCCCGAGCGTGAAGCTGCGCTCCTTGTCGGCGAGGCTGTTGCGGACGCTGTGGGCCGGGGCGGTCATGGTGCGCTGTGGTAGCCGTAAAACGGCCCGCGCGGCAACCTTCCCTATCCCCGCGCCGCCAAACCCCCTTAGACTGCCTGCTGTCGACCAGGCTTATAGACGAGGTGGTTTTGCCGAAGACGCTATTCCAGCTCAAGCTCGCTGCGCTCTTGCTCGCGGCGGTCTTGGTGGTCCCGGGAGTGCCCCCGCGCGCCGCTGAGCAGGCGCTGCAAGGAGCCTCCTTGCCCGAGCCCGCGGACCCCGCTTTGCGAGACCGGGAGCGCTCGGCCTTGCTCGCCTTCTACGAGGCGCTCGGCGGTCCGGACTGGATCCAGCAGGATTTCTGGGGCAGCGACAAGCCGGTCGGCTTCTGGCACGGGGTGGAGACCGACGACCAGGGCCGCGTGGTGCACCTCACCATCTACGACAACAATCTGGAGGGGGCGCTGCCGCCCGCGATCTGCGGACTTGCGCGGCTCCACACGCTCCATCTGTCTTTCAATAAGATCACGGGGTCCCTGCCCGAGGCGCTGGGGAATTGCCGCGCATTGAAGAATCTCTGGCTCAAAGGCAACGAACTGACGGGCCGCATTCCCGACTCTGTGGCCCTGCTCCCGGAGCTCGAATATCTCGACGTGCACGCGAACGAACTGTCGGGCTCTCTGCCCAAGGACTGGGACACGCCGAAGCTCAAGATCTTTCGAGGCGAGGACAATGAGATTTCAGGCCAGTTGCCGGCATCCCTGCTCCGTCAGCCGAAGCTCGAGCAGGTGTTTCTGCACAACAACCGCCTGCGCGGGCCCCTGCCCGAGACGCTGACGGAAGCATTGGCGCTGCATTCGCTGTTGCTCGCCGAGAACAAGCTCTCCGGCTCCATCCCGAAAGACATCGGCAAGCTCAAGACGCTAGCGGATCTCCGCCTCAACGATAACCGGCTGACCGGCCCCGTCCCTGAAAGCCTGAACGAGGCCACGGCCCTTCAGGTGCTGCGCCTCGACGACAACAGATTGAGCGGGCCGGTGCCGAAAGGGCTGGCCGAACGGCTTGCGGTGTTCGATGTGTCGGGAAATCCGGGACTGGAGGGCACACGATAGTGCACCAGAATGCAGTCTTGCTGCGTCTAGTTTTGCGTACTGGAGAGGGTGTCCAACGCCTGGCAGTCGCCGAAGGTCGGCGTGTCATCATAGGTCAGGCAGCCTGCCTTGGCTGTCTCGGCCGGGCCAAGGGTCATAGGCAGGGTCGGCGCCTGCTCGGTGACGCAGCCTGCAAGGGCGAGAGGCACCAAGACGATCAGCAGCCGTTTCATCAGTTCACTCCCTTCCGCGAACGATGTCCGTGGCGAGCCAATCCTAGAGATATGAGCAGAAACAGGAATTGCAAGGGGCGGGAAGCCGGCACCCGCCCCCTGCTGGGATCAGCCGAAGGGTCGGCGTAGAAAATGTGGCGGCCGATCCGGGCGGTCAGTTTGAGGAATTTCGCCCAACGCGGGCTCACATAGTCCGCGTGATAGTGGGTCGCGGCCTCGAGGGACGCCAGAACCTGGTACTCAGTGCCTTTGGGATCGTTGGCCATCAACCAGGCCGCATAGCCGCGAATGCGGTCCCAGACGTCGCGCTCAGAAATCGTGTCCGGATGGCCGTCGCAGGCGAAGGAGAACTGGCAGCGATTGCGCATGTGGTCGTTCTGATAGACCACGTCGCAGATCGTGCTGGGATAGGACTCGCTTTCGACGCGGTTCAGAATCACCCGGCCGACGGCCAGTTGACCCCGCAAGGACTCGCCGCGCGCCTCGAAATACATGCCCTCGGCGAGACAGCGGAGCTCCCGCTCGGAGTACGTGGTGTAGCGCAGCGGGCCGGCGCTCTGCGCGGCCACTTCCAGCGCAGCCAGCGCAATGCCGTTTTGGGCAGCGTCCACCACCGGAACATCGGTGCCGGTCGCCTGATCGCTCGTCTCGTCCGCGTAAGCCGGTGTCAACAACGCAAGCAACGCCAAGACAAGCATGCCCCCACGCATGCTGACAGACCCCCAAACCCCCATGGATGTACCTCACACTTGTTAACCCTGTGCGGGAACGACCCGCCGCGATCGGCGCTTTTGCTGGGGAAATCTGTCCAGGGCAGGATCGGGGTGTGACGAAAACGTGTCCCCTCCGGGAAAATAGTGCGACAAATCGCTTCAACCTTGCGTTGAATACGGGCGTCCTGGCACCCTGATTGTCTTGGAGAGGAAATTGGCGCGCCGAAGGGCAGGTCCGGCCGAGACAGCAAGCTGCCCCGGCCGCTGAAAGAGCGCCTATAACATCATGTAATAATTTGATTTTTCTTAGGCGGCGATATTCTTGATGACCTTCACCACCACCAGCAGAATCACGGCGCCGATAAAGGCCAGGATGATCGCGCCGAGAAGGCCGCCACCCAGGGTGAGAGCGATCCCGAAATAGGGAAACAAGAAGCTGGCGATCAGCGCGCCGAGAATGCCGATGACGATATCGCCCACAAGGCCGAATCCCGTCCCATTGACCACGAGCCCCGCGAGCCAGCCCGCGATTGCCCCGACCACGAGTGTAATGATGAGTGCCGTCAGCATGGATTCCCCCCTCCGCTGAAATTTGTCGCGCACTCTACCATGAGTCGCGCCAGCCCTTCGCGCGTTCGCTAGGGTTTTCCCCGCACCGTGACGAGATCGAGCCAGCGGTTCAGCACGCCTTTGCAGGCTTCCGCGAAGGTTGGCAGGTTCTTCTGGCCTTCGGCAATGATGGCCTCGGCGTCAAAGCCGTTCGTCGCCATGTAGTCGGCGTTGTTCCGGCACATGATCTCGACCAGCGGCTGATCGACCTCGGCGTGATACTGGAAACCGTAGACATTCGAGCCGTAACGAAAGAGCTGACAGTCGGTGATATCGGAGGACGCAAGGTTCACCGCACCCGGGACGCTCTCGATGCGGTCGCCATGAAAATGGTAGGCGAGCAGCGTCTTGGGGTGGGTCTCGAGAATGGCGTCGTCCGCCGCCGCCTCGCTCAGCACGAGATCGTACCAGCCGATCTCCT
>NZ_LPWD01000293.1 GCF_001723295.1 Methyloceanibacter marginalis | reverse complement strand
TTCCGGAAAAGCGCCCTGGACAGGATAGGGCCCTTCTCGCTCGATTACCGCGTCGTCTCGGATCGGGACTTTCTGATGCGGGCGATCACGCGGGGCTTACTCACTGAGCCAGTTCAGCCCCTGGTCTACACCTATCGTCGGCACCACGCCTCGCTCTCCTTCTCGGGCGAGGCCGCCCAGCGGCCCGTCATCTGGCAGGAGCTCTTGGAGGTGGCGCGCCATTGGGCGGAAGCGGACGAGGCCTCGCCGGAGACGAAACGCGTCGCCAGGACCCTGGAGGGCCGCTGTCTCGGGCGGCTCGTGCAGAGCGAGCTTCGCGCCGGCCGGCCGATGCCTGGCGGCTCATCGCGCACGGCGAACGCGGGCTGCTCGGCAATCTCGCCGCCGTGGGCCACGGCTTGATCGACGCCACGGCCGCCAGGATTGCGGTTCCAGGCGGGTTGCGGTAGAGCACCCGGCAGACCTTAAGGCAACGGGCAGAGGGTTAACGTTTGCACCCGCGTTATCGCAAGACCTGCCGCGTTTGCGGTTCCAACCAGCTCACGCCCGTCATCGATCTCGGCGCCCAGTACCTACAGGGCTCCTTCGTCAAGCCGGGGATGCTGCTGCCGCCAATGCGCAAGTTGCCGACGCAACTCGTCCGTTGCGACGTGACCAAGGACGAGAACGGCTGCGGGCTCTTGCAGCTCGCGCATTCCTTCCCGCCGGAAATTCTCTACGCGAATTACTGGTACCGCTCCGGCACCAACGCCACGATGCGCGAGCACCTCAAGGGCATCGTCGAGAGCGCGATGTCGATCGTCGGGAGCCCTGAGCCCACCGTGCTCGACATCGGCTGCAACGACGGCACGCTGCTCGCCTACTACCCGAAGGGCTCGACCCGTTACGGTGTCGATCCCTCGGACGTGGCGAGCGAGATCGGCCCCGAGGTGACGGTGATCAACACCGTGTTCCCTTCGGAGCGAGCGCTGGCGGTGCTGCCCGAGCGGGGCATCGACGTGCTCACTTCGATCGCCATGTTCTACGATCTGGAGTCGCCGGTCACGTTCGCTAAACACGTTGCGAGATTGCTGTCCGACGACGGCATCTGGGTTCTTGAGATGTCGTATCTGCCGCTGATGCTGCTGCAGAACTCCTTCGACACGATCTGCCACGAGCATCTCGAATATTACAGTCTCACCGTGCTGGAGACGATCGCGGCGCGCGCGGGCTTACGCATCTTCCGCGTCGAAGTGAACGACATCAATGGCGGCAGTATCCGCTGCTACGCCTGCCACGACCTCAACAGCCATTACGGCACGGCCGAAGATCTGGCGATGATGCGACGCTTGCGCAGCCGGGAGTTTGAGATGGAACTCGACACCGACAAGCCATACGTGGCGTTCCAGAACCGGATCGAACAACTCAAGGCAGAGCTCAACACGGCCCTGTTCGACATCCGCGCGCGGGGAGAGACGGTCCACATCTACGGCGCTTCTACCAAAGGGAATGTGCTTCTCCAGTGGTACGGCATCAATCGGGTCATCGTCGATTGCGCCGCGGACCGCAACCCGCAGAAGGCTGGCTCCAAGACGCTCGGCACCGACATTCCGATCGTCACGGAGGGAGAGTCGCGTGCTGCGAAGCCGGACTACTATCTGGTGTTGCCGTGGCACTTCAAACGCGAGTTCCTGGAGCGCGAGCGCGATACCATCTTCGCCGGCACGAAGATGATCTTCCCGCTGCCCGAGGTGGAAATCGTGTCGAAGGACAATTACGAGCAGTCGCTCGCCAATGCTGCGCGGAGCGGGGAGCACCTGACGCAGCTGCTCTTCGGATGAGAGGGCCGCAATGGCCCCGCTCCCTCGTTCTCGGCGCCAACGGCCAAGACGGCAGCTACCTGGCGGAGACGCTGCTCGCGCGCGGACACGAGGTGGTCGGCGTCGGGCGCGGGCCCGAC
>NZ_LPWD01000292.1 GCF_001723295.1 Methyloceanibacter marginalis | reverse complement strand
CGCCGAGAAGACCGGCAACCTCGTCAATCTCGACCACGTGGTGGAGATCAGTCACGCGAAGAATTCTCACGGCGGGTGGGATCCTATTGCGCACATGGCAGACGACAGGCCATGCATCCGCCTTCTGTCAGACAGGGGGCTTGATGAGGAACTGGTCACTGCACAGCCCGGGTTCGAACTCATCGAGTTCTGGTACGAACACAGGGACGTCGATCCAGAGACGCACGACATTCGCGCCTCGCTGCTGCGCCATCCGATAGTGGCGTGGGGCATCAGCCTGATCGGAGACGTGCGGCCCATCTCGTTTGGCACCGACCCAAACGAGCCTCGCAACGACGACGCCTGCTTCTACGGAGTGCTGTGCCCCAACGGGGGCGTGTTCGATCCGAGCGGCAATTATGCCTGGAAGGAACTGGACGATTGGATCGGCACGCTTCGCAAATGGTGGAAGGACAGGCTCGTTGCCGTGACGAGGGAGGCGCAGGCAGCCAATGAATGCCGAACCTCCGTTTGAAATTGTCGGCAGGCAACACGGCCGCCCCGCGCGCCTCGCGATCAGGTGCAAGGACAGCCACCACTGGCTCTGCCTCACGCTGAGGGAATTCGAGAGCCAGATGCGCTTCCGCCAGACGCTGAGGGACGCGGTCGCCTATTCCGACCCGCCCATCCCATGCCCCGACGCGCTGCGCGAGCCGGTGAGCGAGGAGCAGTGGGACGCGTGGTTCAAGAAGGCACTCGGCGACTTCAAGGAGAAGGAGCAGTCGCAATGAGCCCCCGGCAGGTGTGGGGGCTGCCGAGGGCCTGGAGGGCTTCCTTGGTGTGGGACCTGGAGAAGCGGTCTCGTTATCGCGGGTGACCGCGACCCCGTCCAGTCCATGAAAGTCAGGGACTAGCCGGAGAAACGCGAGACCGCGACGGTGGGAGCCGGGACCTTGGCTTTGGCTTTTGAGGAGTTTGGTGTGGGCATCCAGAACCATGTGAGACGCACGCCGGCAATGGAGGCTCGGCGATGAATGCCGCCGACATCGCGCGCGCCCTCGGCGGACGCCGCGTCGGCGAGGCCGGATGGTGGGAGTGCCGCTGCCCCGTCCACGACGACCGGCATCCCAGCCTCAATCTCAAGGACGCCATGCACGGCGGCCGCGAGGTTGTCAGCATCAAGTGCCACGCCGGTTGCCCCCGCGACGAGATCGTAGAGGCGCTGAGGTCCATGGGACTGTGGCGCGGACGCGGGCGACCCTCGAACACGGAGTGGCGGAAGCCCGAGGCGCCGAAGGCGCCCGACGAGCCGCGATACTACCGCGCGGCGATGCGGACGTGGCGCTCGTCGAGACCCGCTGGCGGCACCATCGCCGAGACGTATCTGCGCTCGCGCGGCATTTCCCTGTCCGTTCCCGGAGCGCTGCGCTTCGCGCCGTCGCTGAGGCACAGGGACACGAATGGCTCTGGCCCGCGCGCTGGTGGCGCCTGGTGACCCGCCCGAGGCCACGACGACGATCCATCGAACGTGGCTCGCGCGCGACGGCCTGGGCAAGGCGGACTTCGACAAGAACAAGATGGCGCTCAGCGAGTGGAGCGGAGGCGTGATCAGGCTCGCGCCAATCGCGGCCGTGCTCGGCGTGGCCGAGGGCATTGAGACCGCGCTCAGCGTCACGCAGCTCACCGGCATCGCGTGCTGGAGCGCCATGGCGGCGGGCAACTTCGAGAAGATCGAGCTGCCGCCTGGCGTGCGCGAGGTGCACGCGTTCGCGGACGACGATCCGGCGGGCATAGACGCCGCGATGAGGGCTGTCCGGAGATGGGAGGCCGCAGGCCTAGAGACGTACATGCGGCTGCCGCCAGAGGGCTTCAACGACTACAACGACGTGCTCACAGGGAAGCGCAAGAAATGAACGACCATGACAACAAGATAAGAGCGATGCAGGGCAAGCCGCCGCTGGAAGGCAATCAGATCGAGGGCGAGCGGATAGTCGCCGGTGCCAACTCTGGGCCGGGATCCGTGCCCGAGATCGTGGGCATCACGAAGGTGCTTCACGAGCAGCCGGTCTACCGCGTCAGGCTCCTCGGCCTCGACGGAGAGATGGAGGTGCCATCGTACTCGCGGCTGCGCAGCTACACGAAGTTCACCGACCTCGTGGCGGAGAAGTGGGACCACGTGTTCGATGAAAGGTGCCCTACCTGGAGGGATCAGCTGAGGCAGGCGATGGCAAGGATCATGCACGAGGAGCCTCCGCCCGACACCCACATGCTCGCGGTCATGCTCGAACACCTGACAGAGTTCCTGACCAACCGTCAGGTCGGGGATCGCAAGGAAGACCTGCTGCTCGGACATCCGTGGGGAGACGCGGAGGCCAAGAGGCACTACTTCCGGCTCATGGACCTCATGAGACACCTAGTGCGAGAAGACGTTCGCGGTCCAGACGGCAAGCGCGCCGGGCGCAACACGGTGGCGCGCTGGCTCAAGGAGCTGGGTGGCGAGGACGCCCGCCTGGCGGTCGTGGAAGGGGAACCGCCGCTCCGCGTGTGGTGGGTGCCGAGCGCGATCATAGTGAGGCGCAGTCCCGTGGAGCCCAAGTCCGTGACCTCGGCCCTCTGATCCGTCACGGGGCCGCGATATGTGTCAGGAAGGGGTCCTGGAGCTGCATTTAACGCGCCCGAGGAAATTGCAGCCTTTCGTGGTGTAGATCCGTCCTATCCGGCAAGCTCAAGGGGAGCAGGACGTTGCGTATCATAGCTTCTTGCCTCTGACGGACTTACCACATTGTTTCTGTATGGGCCTCTTGGTGTAGGTTTTTCGCCTACACCAAACACACGATTTCGCGATTTCTCGGGCGATATGTCCGTCCATCTGTGGCTCCCCCTGGATTTGGTCCGCGTCGTGACGCGCTCAGGACGCGTCCGCAAGCGTGCGGGCTGTCCCACAGCGCGTCCTGGTATTGCCGCGCTGCTCCGCGCGATACGGGTGTCTGGCGGCACTTCTCCGCAAGGGCCATAACCGCAGCGCGCCACAGGGCGAGCGCGCCACTTCCTGAACGAAAATCCTCGCGCCAGCATCCGACGCGCCGCGATGGCGACCCGGCAATTTGTATTCTCCTGCCCCAGGTCCGCGAACCGCTTGCGAGGCAACGCGTTGCTGCCTCTCCGCTGCTTGCCAAGGCGCTGTGGGTAACGCGGCGGGTAACGGCAGCGCTGGCCTGAGCGCTTCCGGCCCTCTG
>NZ_LPWD01000291.1 GCF_001723295.1 Methyloceanibacter marginalis | reverse complement strand
ATCTCGCGCTTGCCGTGGTCCTGAAAAGCCCGCTCTTCGGTCTGGACGACGACTCGCTGTTCGATCTCGCCTACGATCGCAAACTCTCGTTGTGGGCAAGGCTGAAAGAGAAGGCGGGCACCGACCCGCGTTTCGTTGAAGCGGCCAAGCGGATCGCCGCGTGGCTCGGTCAAGCCGACATCCTGCCTCCTTACGAGTTTTTCTCCGCGCTCTTGGGGGCTGACGGGCAGCTCATGCGCAAGCGGATGCTAACGCGGCTCGGCCCGGAGGCGGCCGAGGCGATCGATGAGTTTCTCGACGCCGCGCTCGCCTACGACCGGGATGAGGCGCCGTCGCTGCAGGGCTTCGTCAATCAGCTCCGCGCCGGCGATATTGAGATCAAGCGCGACATGGAGCAGGACCGCGACGAGGTGCGCATCATGACGGTGCATGGCGCCAAGGGCCTGCAGGCGCCCATCGTATTCCTGCCGGACACGTGCGTGCTGCCGCGCGCTCAAGGGCCCCGCCTCTTCCCGGTGCCGCGCCTCGGGCGCCGCCAGACGAAGTCACTCATCTCGTCTGGACACCGGGGCGCCCCGGTCTCCAGGCGATCGCGACGCGAAGGAGACGGTGCGGCGGGCGGAGATCGACGCCGGCGCCCTCGAGGCCAGGGTCTCGAGCTGCTTTATCTCGACGATCCCATCGAGCTCTTCTTCATGCAGGTCCAGGGATCGGGGCGCGTGCGGTTCCCGGACGGCTCGTGGGTGCGGCTCGGCTATGCGGCCAAGAACGGCCATGCCTATACGTCGATCGGGAAGCTGCTCGCCGAGCGGGGCGAGAAGCCGCCCGGCGGCCTGACGATGGAAGGGCTCAAGAGCTGGCTGCGGGCCGACGCCGCGCGCGGCCGGGCGCTGATGCACGAGAACAAGTCCTACGTGTTCTTCCGCGTATTGCCGGAAGACGAGGCGAACGACGGCCCCGTCGGCGCGCAGGCGTCGCGCTCACGCCCGGCCGCAGCCTCGCGGTCGATGCCGCCTATCACACGCTCGGTACGCCGGTCTTCGTCGCAGCCCCTGAGCGCCGACGCCGGACGGCACACCGTTCCGCCGGCTGATGATTGCGCAGGACGTGGGCTCCGCCATCAGAGGACAGGAACGCGGCGACATCTATTGGGGCTCCGGCGCGGAAGCCGGCGCCATTGCCGGGGTCACGAAAACGCAAGCGCGCTTCTACGTCCTGCTGCCGAAGTCATAAGCGGCGCCTTAAGCCGAGCCTTAAGGGGATTTGCGCTATGGTCCGCAGCCAAAGGAACCCCGGATGGGCAAGCGCGACACGAATATCGAGGACGACGCCGAACTCTGGGCCCGGGTGGCTCAGACGGCGGAGCCGCTCAAGAAGAAGAACCGCGTCGCCCGGATCCCGGCACCGCCAAAGCCCGCCCAGCCACCAAAGGCTAGCAGCGCCAGGAAGGCCGAGATCAAGGCGCCCGTCTTGCCGCCGCGCCCGAGCCACGCGCCCCATAGCGGCCTCGACCGGCAGACGGCGCGGAAGCTCGACAAGGGACATCTCGCGGTGGAGGCGCGGCTCGACCTCCACGGCATGCGCCAGCGGGACGCGCATGTGGCCTTGCGCAAGTTCCTCAAATGGGCGCAAGGCAAGGACTATCGCCACGTGCTGGTCATCACGGGAAAGGGGTCGCCGCGCGCGACGCCCGCCACGTTCTACGAGGATGAGACCCGCGGGGTGCTGCGCCAGGCGGTGCCGCACTGGCTGTCACACGGGGATCTCGCGCCGCTAATCGTCAGCTTCTCGGAAGCCCCGCGCCGGCTCGGCGGCGGCGGCGCGCTCTATGTGCGCTTGCGGAAATCTCCCAGAGCGTGATCCCTCACCAGTGCCCGGGATGGGTGTGGTCGAGGATGTCCATCTTCGGGTCATAGGCCGCGGTCTGGATTTCGAAGAGACCGAGCAGGGTCGAGAAAATGTTGTCGTGAGACAGCCGCTGAGCCCTCTTCTGCTGGATATCCGATAGGCTCTGTTGATCAAAATTTCGGCCAAACCACAACACGAAGGGCACGTGCTTTTGCGCGTCGGGCGCGAGGAAATAGGGCAGGCCGTGGAGGTAAAGGCCGTTCTCGCCGAGCGATTCGCCATGGTCGCTCACGTAAAGCATCGCCGTCTCGAACACGTCTCATTCGGCTTGAGAAGCTCGATGACTTTCGACAGGAAGAAGTCGGTGTAGAGGATGGCATTGTCGTAAGCGTTGACGATCTCGTCCGTGCTGCAAGCCCCGAGATCGTTCGTCTCGCAGGCCGGGGTGAACTGCTCGAACCCCGGCGGATAGCGCTTGTGATACGCCGGTCCATGATTACCCATCTGATGTAGGACGATCAGGATGTCCCCCTTCGGGTGGCTGTCGATGTAGTCCTGCAGACCGACCAGCATGCCTTCGTCCCGGCATTCCACATCGCAAACGGGGTTGGTCTTGTTGGTGAGATAGGCCTGGTACTCCACGCGATCGGCGACGTGCTTCGAGCTCGAATTGTTGTCGCGCCACAGGATGCTGACGCCCGCCCGCTTCAAGACATCGAGCGCATTATCCGCAGCGCTCGCCCTTTCTTGGTCGAACTCCGCGCGCGGATAATGCGAAAAGATGCAAGGCACAGACTGCGCGGTGGACGTGCCGCACGACCAGAAGTCGGGAAAGTTGATCACATCTTCCTGTTGCAGCCGCGGATTGGTCCCCCGCTCGTAGCCGTTGAGCGAGAAATGGTCGGCCCGGGCGGTTTCCCCCACCACCATGACGACGAGCTCGCGATGGACATCCGTTTCCGGGATCTTCGCGTTCGCGCCGACGATCAGATGCGGAAGGGAGGCGAACGTCACCGAGTCATTGACAAGCCTTCCCGCAGAATAGACTGCGTGAATGGGATTGACGCGATACCAGACTTCCTTGTGTTCCCGGAACATGGACGTGTAGTGCCCGCTGAACGTGAAGAACAGGCCGACGACGACGGCCAGCGACGCGGACACGAGTTGAAGGCGGGACGTCAGCGCGGCCTTAGGACCGGGACGCTTCATCGTGACCCTGTAGATGAACAGGGACGGCACGACGCCCAAGATCAAGACGTACAGAACGAGCGGGAGATTGAGAAGATCGCGCGCTTCCCTGCTGTCCGTCTCAAGAACATTTACGAGCATGTCGTCATCGATGACGACGCCGTAACGGTTCATGAAAAAGGCGATCAGCGCACTCAGAAGCAAGAACGTGATGAGGACAGGTTTTGCCGCAGCCCGGTGGCACAGCGCGGATAGGATGACGACGAAAATCGCCCCAATGAAAGGCAACAGCGAGGCCGCGAACAGGAGCTCTTCCGGGCTCCCATTGTAGAGCGCGAACGCGTTGCGAAAGAGCGCGGTGTTGGCGAACAGCGCGACGTAGACCGCCACCATGACGATCAGGGCGTTGCTCGAATACGGGCGACCGAGCAGGCTGCCGATGCGTTTCATTTGTTTCCCCCGAAGCGCGTCCCAGGGCAATTAGGGGCTCAGAGACTGGGCGTCCAAACGGTGGAAACGTGGCATTTCCTGGAACTTGGCTGAGGAATGTCAGTTTGGCTAACCAAAGGTCATACGGCCGCCGTCAACCGCGAGAGCCATTCTTTTGCTCCTTTGATCCACATCAGTGATTCCCTGAGCAAAAAGAACAGTGTGCGTAGGTCGTCGCAGCACCGCGCATTGCGTAGGAGACGTCCGACGTTTCCATTGTTTGGGAAAAGGCCGCGGGCAAGGCGAAGTTCAAGGCGCAGTAAGCCGCTGAAACAACTAGCGGTGGGCGTTAGCGGATAGAGCGATCGGATGCCGACCAACGCGCAGAACGGATCCGGCTATCGTGAATACATCGCTTGGGACGCCCCGACGCGGTGGTTTCATTGGATCAACGCGCTCGCCGTTCTCGGGCTGATCGCTACGGGATTGGTAATCTTGACCGGGGGCCAGCTCGGCCTCTCTCCGGAGGGCAAGATCACGCTGAAGAGTGTCCACGTGATATTCGGCTACGTCATGGCCATTAATCTGCTGTGGCGCTTCATCTGGGCCTTCTTCGGCAACCGTTACGCTCGCTGGAGAGCCATATTGCCCGGCGGCCGAGGTTTCGGCGCCGCTTTACGTGCATACATTGCTTCCTTTCTAACAGGAGAGCCAGAGCAGTATGTCGGACACAATCCACTCGCACGCATCGGTGTCACTCTGCTGTTCCTCCTCCTCCTGATTCAGATGATCACGGGATTCGTGCTGGCGGGGACGGATCTCTATTGGCCGCCCCTCGGTGGACTCATCGCGGATTGGGTTGCAGCGTCCGGCGTGGAACCCGCAACACTCGTGCCGGGCTCCAAAGACCTAACTGACGCGATGGCTTATCAGTCTATGCGGGACTTTCGCGCGCCTATCGTCGAAACCCACGAGATCAGCTTTTATTTGATCGCGATTGCCGTCGTGCTGCATCTCATCGCCGTGGTGGTTACGGAGATCCACGAAGGCGGCAGCATCACCTCGCCATGTTCACAGGCCGCAAGATCCTCACGAGAAAACCCCCAGACGCAGCCTAGGGGGAACGCCGGATCATTCTCCCGGCACAAACACCCTAAAGAATGAACTTCGACAGGTCGGCGTTCTTGGCGAGGTCGCCGATATGCTCGCGGACATAGGCACCGTCGATGGTCACGGTCTCGCCGTGCCTGTCGCCGGCCTCGAAGGAAATCTCGTCGAGGATGCGCTCCATCACGGTCATGAGGCGCCGCGCGCCGATATTCTCCACGGACGTGTTCACCTCCACGGCGATATCTGCGATGGCGTCGATCGAGTCCTCGGTGAACTCGAGGGTCAGCCCTTCCGTCTTCATCAGCGCCACGTATTGGTTGATGAGGCAGGCCTTGGGCTCGGTGAGGATGCGCCGGAAATCCTCGCCGGTGAGCGCGCGCAGCTCAACGCGGATCGGCAGGCGGCCTTGCAGCTCAGGCAAGAGGTCGGAGGGCTTGGCGATATGGAACGCGCCCGAGGCGATAAAGAGAATGTGGTCGGTCTTGACCGGCCCGTATTTGGTGCCGACGGTCGTGCCTTCGATCAACGGCAGGAGATCGCGCTGCACGCCCTCGCGTGAGACGTCGGCGCCGGCGCGCTCAGAGCGCGCGCAGATCTTGTCGATCTCGTCCAAGAACACGATGCCGTCATTCTCGACGATCTTGATCGCTTCTTGAATCATCATGTCGTCGTCGATGAGCTTGTCGGACTCCTCGGCCATGAGGATGTCGAACGAGTCTTTCACCGAAACCTTGCGCGGCTTGGTGCGCTGGCCCAAGGCCTTGCCGAGCATGTCGGAGAGATTGATCATGCCGACCTGGCTGCCGGGCATGCCGGGAATCTCGAAGGACGGCATGGAGGCGGACTCGGCCACCTGGATCTCGATTTCCTTGTCGTCGAGCTCAGCGGAACGCAGGCGCCGGCGAAAGGTCTCGCGGGTCGACGCGCTGGCGCTCGCGCCGACCAGCGCATCGATGACACGCTCCTCGGCGTTGAGCTGAGCCTTGGCCTCCACCTGCTTGCGCTTGGCGTCGCGCTGCCGAGTGATGTG
>NZ_LPWD01000290.1 GCF_001723295.1 Methyloceanibacter marginalis | reverse complement strand
CACGCGCGTCTCCCCTCGCGGGGAGGGATGACCTAATATCAGCGTTCCCTGAGCACGCGCCGCTCGCATTCCCACACTTGATCGCTGCTCGCGGCCGCGCGGCCGACCATCTCCACGCGCCAGCCATTGCCGGCCTTTTCGATAGTGTACTCGTTATAGCGCGCAGCCGGCGCGCGCCCCTCGACGGCTTCGGAGGCGGACGGCACGCCGACGACGATCGCGGGTCCGCTGACCGTGTCGAGCTCTCGGATGCTCTGCTCGTGACGATGCCCGTGCAGCACCAACTCGGCGCCATGCTTGCGCAGAATGTCGGTGAGCTTCTTGGCATCGCGCAGTCCGCGCCGCCAGCCCGATTGTCCCGGCAACGGCGGATGATGGATCAGCACCACGCGGAACAGGCCTTCGCGGCCGAGCGTGTCGAGCGCGCCCTTTAAATATTCGCGCTGCGTCTTGCCGATGCGGCCCGCGGCGACGAACGCCATGGTGGGGATGGCCGAGGACAACGCGACGATGCCGATGTCGCCGAAGCGGCGGACGAAGGGAAAGCCGGTCTTGGGCGTCGGGAACAGCGCTTCGCCCGCTTCGTTCGCCCGCATATAAGGCTGCCAGTGGCGCGTGCTCTTGTCGGGGTGGAGCCGGACATAGGCGTCGTGATTCCCGGGAATGGCGGTCACCTCGTCCGGCGGGCCGAGATGACGCAGCCACTCCGCCGCCTTTAGGAACTCCTCGGGCAGACCGAGATTGACGAGGTCGCCGGTGACAACGATGTGGTCCGGGTTCCGCTCGATGAGGTCGCGGGTGAGCAGGTCGAGGATCTCGCGCTTGTGCACGTATTTCCGCCCGCGATGCCAGTTCACGTAGCCCAGGATGCGCTTCGACAGGAGGTGCCGCCGCTTGGCGTGTGGGACCGGGCTCAAATGGATGTCGGAGAGGTGGGCGAGGGTGAACACGAGGTGGATGGAGATCTTTCAGGACTTGCCGCTGGGCGGAGACTAGCCCGGGGCGGCGCCCGGTCAAACCTCGAATAGCTCTTTGACGCCGTTGCGGCCGCGAGAATCGCGCTTCGCCGTTTAGGTGGTAGCGAATCCGTTGCCCCACCTTGTGCCCGGGGTTTCCTTATACGTGCTCTCATTCTCTCGCCTCTTTGAGTGCGACTTATGCCCGCCTCCCGAAGCTGGGGTACAATGCCTGCATCCCTCGTCCATGAGGACGCGAGCTGCAGACCGTCTGCTTCTCGGGATGGGGGACGCGGCGCCCGGGGTGGCGCGGTACGGCTGGGCCGCTGTCGGACGCAAAAATTCCCGATACGCCCGGACACCCGCGCCAGGCTAACGGACCAGCCTCGGGGGTCTCCAGTTCGCCCGCCTGCGCCGTAGCGCGTGGGCCGTCGGGTGAGGTGCGTGATCTCCATGCGCGCATCTGTGCCACTCAGGTGATAAGCGGCGATACGAGGCTTTAAAATGACTGCCGCGAGCGGGGCGC
>NZ_LPWD01000289.1 GCF_001723295.1 Methyloceanibacter marginalis | reverse complement strand
ATCAGCGCGCCTTCGGGGGCCAAGCGGGAGCCTCGGCGCGGATCGAGAACTATCTCGGCTTTCCGACTGGCATTTCCGGCTTGGGCCTTGCAGGACGCGCTTTCAATCAGGCCCTGAAATTCGGCGCGGAGATCGCCATTCCGCTCGAAGTCTCGCGGCTGTGCTGCCGGGACGCTTCGCGCGACCCCGCTGAGCCGCTGCGGCTCTATCTCACCGACGGCAACGCGGTTCGGTCGCGGACCATCGTCATCGCCTCCGGCGTCCGCTACCGCCGGCCGTCGATCCCGGACCTGGAGTCGTTCGAGGGGAACGGCGTCTCCTATTGGGCGTCGCCGATCGAGGCGAAGCTCTGCGAAGGGCAAGAGGTAGCGCTGGTCGGCGGCGGCAATTCTGCCGGCCAGGCCGTGGTTTTCCTCGCGCCGAAGGTCAAGCACCTGCATCTCGTGGTGCGCGGCCCGGGCCTCGAAGCCTCGATGTCGCGCTACCTGATCGACCGCATCGCGGCGTTGCCCAACGTCACCCTGCACACCGGCACCGAAATCGTCGGTCTCGTGGGCAGGGACAGCGGCGGGCTCTCCGCCGCCGTGTTTCGGGACCGGGCGACCGGCGAGGCACATACGTGTCCCGTGGCCCAGGTCTTTCTCTTCATCGGCGCCGACCCGAACGCGACCTGGCTCGACGGCTGCGTGGCCGTGGATGAAAAGGGGTTCGTGGTCACCGGGAAATCATGCCCCAAGGCCGCGCGCCCCATCGAGCCGCTGGAGACGAGCCAAAGCGGTGTCTTCGCCATCGGCGACGTGCGGGCGGGATCGACGAAACGCGTAGCCGCCGCGGTGGGTGAGGGGGCCGCCGTGGTCGCGCAGATCCACGAGGTGCTCTCGGCGCCTTCTGAAGCTCGCGCGGCTACTCTTTGACCACGGAGATGTCGGGCGCGTCCTCGTTCTTCATGCCGATCACGTGGTAGCCCGCATCGATATGCAGGACCTCGCCGGTGACGCCTTTGGACAGGTCGGACAGAAGATAGAGCCCGCCGCCGCCCACATCCTCGATGGTCACGGTGCGCCGCAAGGGCGAGTTGTACTCGTTCCATTTGAGAATGTAGCGGAAGTCGGCGATGCCGGAGGCGGCGAGCGTCTTGATCGGGCCGGCGGAGATGGCGTTGACGCGGATATTGTTCTTGCCGAGATCGGCGGCGAGATAGTGCACGCTCGCCTCCAGCGCCGCCTTGGCCACGCCCATCACGTTGTAATGCGGCATGACCTTCTCGGCGCCGTAATAAGTGAGGGTCAGCAGCGAGCCGCCATTGGGCATCAGCGCCTCGGCGCGCTTGGCGAGCGCCGTGAACGAGTAGCAGGAGATCAGCAGCGTCTTGGTGAAATTGTCTTCCGTGGTGTCGACATAGCGGCCGTCGAGCTGGTCTTTGTCCGAAAACGCGACCGCATGGACCAGAAAGTCGATAGTCCCCCACTCCTTCTTGAGCGCCTCGAACACCGCATCGACGGAGGCGCCGTCGGTCACGTCGCAGGGAAGCACGAGTTTCGAACCGGCCTCGGCGGCGAGCGGCTCGACGCGCTTCTTGAGCGCCTCCGCCTGATAGGTCAGCGCCACCTCGGCGCCCTGCTGGGTCACGGACTTGGTGATGCCCCAGGCGATGGAACGGTTATTGGCGACGCCGAACACGACGCCGCGCTTGCCTGCCATGAGATTTCCGCCGTCCGCCATAAGCCCTCCTTCGCGCACGAATTCGGGGCTTTATACACCGGGGGGACGAGGCCGGAAGGGCTTTCGCCCCTCCGCCGCCGGACCAATGCGCGCGGGAGGCGCTAGTTCTGAAAGCGCCGCAGCGGAATGATTCGCGACAGCGCCAGCGCGCCGCGTGTCGCGCCGGTCCTGGCGATGACATGGGAGCGCAGCGGCGTGAAGCGCAGGCTGTCGGCCTTGGCTTTATCGTCAGACTGTCCGCCGGAGTAGGCGGTCTCGGTCATGGACTGAATATCGGACATGAACGTTCCCTCTAACCTGCGATCGCCCAGCTTCCGTCTTCCTCGCGGCAGGCGGCGCCTTCGATCTCTTTCTCTCGCCCATCCCATGCCAGTGAATAGACGACGGTTCGGCAGATGCGCCCTTGATCGTCCCGAAACACCGACACCGGCTTGACGCGGCCCGTGAGTTGGCTGATCGGCCGCCGCCACACGAGCGTCACTCCGTCGCCGAGCTCCGAAAGCGCCATTTGCAGCGCCTGGAGCGCGACCGTGCGATCTGAACGGTCGAGACTGGTTTTGAGTTCCGTCAGGCCTTGCCGCGCAGGGCTCGAAGCCACCGCCGCGACGTCATTTGCCCCGATTTCCTCGGCCTTGAGAGGAGAAAGGGCGGGCAGCAATACTGACAACACTAGAGCGCCCGCCCCAATGATAGGGGCGTTCCAATGGAACGTACGCATAACAATTCGTCCCCAACTCTGACGCGGCTACTGTATTCCCCCGCGCCCTCTATCAACGGGACCGATCCTGGCCTATCAGAGTGAGGAAATCGTAAATGGCCGTGCCGGCGGGGGATTTTTTTCTCAAGCCTGCGGCGTGGATCAGCGATGGACGGAAAATGACGGAAATTCAGGATTTCACCGCGGCGGAGGATCCCTTCGCCTTGTTCCAGGCTTGGTTTGCCGAGGCCGGGAAAACCGAGCCGGCCGACCCGGACGCCATGGCGGTGGCGACAGTTGACCCGCATGGGTTGCCCAATGTGCGGATGATTCTCTTGAAGGGCGCCGATGAACGGGGGTTCGTCTTCTATACGAATTGCGAGAGCGCCAAGGGGCAGGAACTCGGCGCCAATCCGAAGGCCGCTCTCCTGTTTTACTGGAAGAGTCTGGGCCGGCAGATCCGCGTGCGCGGCCCCATCGCGCCGGTGACGGACGCCGAGGCAGACGCCTATTTCGCCACGCGCCACCGGGAAAGCCGGATCGGCGCCTGGGCCTCGCAGCAGTCTCGGCCGCTCGAGAGCCGCGCCGCGCTGGAAGAGGCGGTCGCCCGCTACACACAAGAATTTGCTGACACCGCCGTGCCGCGCCCGCTCCATTGGCATGGCTACCGCGTGCTGCCCGTGGAGATCGAGTTCTGGCAGAACGGGGCCTACCGGCTGCATGATCGGATCGTGTTCCGCCGGGCAGAGCCCGATGACCCCTGGACCAAGATGCGTCTCAACCCGTAGCCGCGATGATCCTGATCTCATGACGCTGATTCCGAACGAGGACCGCAAGACCTTGCTGCTGACCGGCGCCTCGCGCGGCATCGGCCATGCCACGGTCAAGCGCTTCTCCTCCGCCGGATGGCGGGTCATCTCCTGCTCGCGCCAGGCCTTCCCGGAGGATTGTCCCTGGGAGGCGGGGCCCGAAAACCACATCCAGGTCGATCTCGCAGATCCCGGCAGCACCGACCGCGCCATCGCCGAGATCAAGGACCGACTCAAGCCCCAGGGCTCGAAGCTGAATGCGCTGGTCAACAACGCCGCCATCTCGCCCAAAGGGGAGGGCGGCAAACGGCTGTCGTCCCTCGATACGTCGCTCGAGGATTGGCGGCAGGTGTTTCAGGTCAACTTCTTCGCGCCCATCACGCTGGCGCGCGGCCTTCTCGATGAGTTCGCGGCGGCGTCCGGCGCGGTGGTGAATGTGAGTTCGATCGCCGGCGGGCGCGTCCACCCCTTCGCCGGCCCGGCCTACGCGACGTCGAAAGCGGCGCTCGCGGCGCTGACCCGCGAGATGGCCGCCGACTTCGCTCCGCGCGGCATTCGGGTCAACGCCATCTCCCCGGGGGAGATCGACACGGCGATCCTTTCGCCGGGCACCGAAACCCTGATCGACGGCATTCCCATGGGCAGGCTAGGGGAGCCGGAGGAGGTGGCGAAAGTCATCTATTTCCTGTGCACCGACCCCTCGAGTTATATCAACGGCGCGGAAATCCACATCAATGGCGGCCAGCATGTCTAGGCGGGCGACCACAAACCTGCCATCGGGCCCGTTTAGCGGTAAACTAGGGCAGGCGGTTTCAGTATGAAGGATCGGGCAAGGTGACGGCGCAGGATTCCATCGATCGCTATGCGACCGCGCGCTACGAGGTCAAGGAGGCGTATGAGGCCAAGTGGGCCCGCCGCATCGCGGTCTTCTTTCTTCAGCTCTTGATCCTGACGGTGATCCTCCATCGCTTCGCAGGCCTCGGCACGCCCGCGGCCATCAATCTGGTGGCCGTCTCGGCGGCCGGCATGGCGATCGCGGTGATCATCGCCCTCATCTCGCTCATCCGCATCTGGTTCGGCGGCCAGACCGGCGCGGCCAACGACTTCGCCGCCATTGCCGTCGGCCTCGTCGGGCTCGCGCTCCCTGTCTATTTCTTGTCGAAGGCCGTGCTGCTGCCGCCGCTCACCGATGTGCAGACCTCGCCCGGCGCGCCGCTTCAGTTCACGGTCCTCGGCGAGCAGCGCCCCCGCGACGCCAATCCTCTGACGCCGCCGGATTCCGACAAGGCGGCGTTGCAGGCGAAATCCTATCCGGATATCGGGCCGATGTTCCTCGAGCGCTCCGCGCCGTCCGTCTACGCCCTGGTCAACGAGGCCATCGGCCGGCTGGGCTGGACCGTGGTGGTGAACGAGACGCCGGGCGAAAGCGGCGTGGGCCGCATCGAGGCGACCGACTCAACATGATCATGGGCTTCACCGACGATGTGGTGGTGCGCGTGCAGGGCAACGACGCCAACACCCTGGTCGATATCCGCTCGGCCTCGCGCTACGGCATGCACGATTTCGGCGCAACGCCGAGCGCATCCGCGCTTTCTACGGCGAGGTTAATACGGCGCTGGAGAAGGGCGAGAAGACCGTGCTCGAGCAGGCGGCGCCCGAGGTCGAGGAAGAGCCGGTCGCCGCGCCCGCGGAAGAGGTCACGAAGAAGCAGCGGCGCCGGAAGCGCGTACGTAGAAGCCGCTAAGCTTGTCCGTGGCGCCTTCCGCCGAGACCATGCCCCGCGCGCTCAGATGCTCCAGATGGGCGAGCACGGAGAGAGCCGCCGCCTCTTTCAGATTGGCGTCGAGCGCGCCATAGAGCTTGGCCACGATGCGCGGAATGGTGCTGACGCCGTCGTCGATACAGGCGAGGATATTCTGCTCGCGCCATTTGCGGTGGGTGATGTAGGCACGCACCACACGCTGCGGCGTCTCGATACGCCCGCCATGGCCCGGCAGGAAGACCTTGTCGTGGCGCTGCATCAGCCG
>NZ_LPWD01000288.1 GCF_001723295.1 Methyloceanibacter marginalis | reverse complement strand
ACACAGGCGAGATAGGGCACCGCCGAGGCCGGCGGAAACGTACCCACGAAATCGGCGAACTCCGCGCCGTAGTGCAGCAGCACAGGCGATGCGGGCGGCGTCTGCGCCACGTAGATGCGCGCCATGGCCCGGAAGAACTCCTCGCCCACGAGCCGCGCCGAGACCGGGAACCGGCTCCCCAGCACGTCGATCAAGCTCGCATAGACATTGTTGCGGTAAACGGCGAAGCGCCGCGACGGGCTCTTCCCCCGCCGGCCCACGACCGCGCCGGAACCTCGGCGCTTGCATCGAGCACGGCCCGGGCAAACGCGCCTTCGAGCTCCAGCGCGCCGCCCATCATGTCTCCGCGCGGTTGCTGCGCCGCTCCGCGATCACCGCATCGGCGCGCTTGGCCTCGGCATAAGCGCGGACCAGGACGGCACGTCGTTGTCCCATTCGATCAGGGTGGGCGTGGGTCCGGTGCGGGCAAGCGCGTGGGCATAGAGCGCCCAGACCGGATCGGCCACCGCGCGCCCGTGGTCGTCGATCAGAAGCGCCGAGCCGTCGTCGTCCTCATCCTCCGCGTGACCGCCGAGATGGATTTCGCCCACATGCTCGGCGGGAAAGCTGTCGAGATAGTCGATCGCGTCGAAGCCGTGATTGGTGGCCTGCACGAAGACATTGTTGACGTCGAGCAGAAGCCCGCAGCCGGTCCGGCGCACGATCTCGCGCAAGAAATCCACCTCGTTCATCGAGGTCTCGGCGAAGGCCACATAGGTCGATGGGTTCTCCAGCAGCATGGGGCGCTGAAGCGTCTCCTGCACCTCGTCCACATGCGCGCAGACCCGCTCCAGCGTCTCCTCCGTATAGGGGAGCGGCAGGAGGTCGTTGAGATAGACCGTCTCGTGGCTCGACCACGCGAGATGCTCCGAGAACAACGCCGGCTGGTAACGGTCGGCGAGTGCGCGCAAGCGCGCGAGATGCGCGCGGTCGAGCGGGCCGGCCCCGCCGATGGACAGGCCGACGCCATGCAGCGACAACGGGTAACGCTCGCGCACGGCCGTCAGATAGGCATGCGGCGGACCGCCCTCGCCCATGTAGTTCTCGGCATGGATCTCGAACCAGCCGAGATCCGGCGCAGCTTCGAGAATGTCGCGGTAGTGCTCGGGCTTCAGCCCGACCCCGGCACGCGCCGGAATCGGGCTCATCCCAATGGAAGCGTTCATCGCGGCTTGCCCATGGTTCGAGGCCCGGCCGTCATCCTGAGGTGCGAGGGCAAAGCCCGAGCCTCGAAGGACGGCCGGGCACCTCACCATAACGAGACTTAAGCAGGCGGGAGGTCGCGATCCAGCGCCTCCAAGCTGCCGGTGCGGCCGTCTGGCAGTTCCATGGTCGTGCAACTGCCCTTCGGCACCAGCTTCCAGGCATTGCCCTGATAGTCGATCTTGGAGGTGCCGGCGCAGGTCGTGCCCTTGCCCGCGGCACAGTCGTTTTCGCCCGCCTTGGCGACGCCGAAGCACTTCTCCTGGTCCTCGGCCCCTGCGGAACCGCCCGAGGCGGCCACGCCGAGCGCCGCGGCGAAGGCCGAAGCCACGGCCAGGCCTGAGATTTTCTTGGGTTGATCGGTCATGTCAGCTCCTCTTTGGTCAACGGCAAGGCTGGAATTCCAGGGATTCCGGCGGCCCCGCGTGTGGCCGAGTAGGCCAGCGCCGGCGCGCTCACGTCAAATCACGCCTCCGCCAGAACCTGGTGAAGTCGCGCCTGCCGGTTTGGGCCCGAGACCCCCGAATCCGCCCTTGTGCCCCCCCTTGAAATCTGTCATTTTGGGGTTAAATAGGACAGGCTTGCTGACCTTTGTTCTGGAGGCTGCGGCGCGGGGCTGAAATGCGCCTTTTTGAGGCGCGGGCCTCATATGCTGCTTTCGCTGGCGCAAAGGCGCGCGAGCCCCCTAAAGGCCGGATCTTCGCTTTACGCTTACACGTTCATGCTGGTGAAGAGGACGGCCTTTCGCCAAACTCTAAACGCCCGCCCTTGGCTCTGGGCGAGGCCGAGGTTCCATGCAAACGATGGCACCCCGTTCGCTCATTCCTGGACTCTTCGACGTGGCGCCCAAGGGCTTGCCGCGCGCGCAAGGACTCTATGATCCGAGGAACGAGCACGACGCTTGCGGCGTCGGCTTCGTCGCCG
>NZ_LPWD01000287.1 GCF_001723295.1 Methyloceanibacter marginalis | reverse complement strand
CCTTCGGGGGCGGCTTGTGTCGTTTTAGGACTCCGGGAGCCTCACTCCGCTTTTTCTATGTCTCCCGGCTTCCAGCTTCCATCGATCGCAGCTTGCGCCGGGGCGTAGAGCCGCAGAATAGCGAAAAAGCCACGGCCCGGTGCCGTCGCCAGCCAGTTGTCTTCTTTTCCTTCAGGCGCTTTCGCGCCGATATAGATATCGGTGCTGCCATCCTCATTCCGCTTGGGCTTATCGAGCTTGCCGAGCGACGGGAACGGCTGCCCGTTGTCCAAACCGGAGGCGTTCTCCGCTTCATAGAGGGTGACGGACCAGAAGAGCTCCGCAGGGATGTCTTTCGGCAGGTTGACCACGTAGTTCTGATCTCCCACCAGCGGATCGCCCTCCGCATCCTCGAACGCGATCATGTAGAAGGCGCCTTTGCCCGGCGTCATCGACACCATGCCCGGACTGATCGAGTAGTAGTCGGTAAAGAACCATGCCCGCGCATCAAGCTCCCGGTATCCCGCGTCGCTTGTCGCCTTGAAGGTCAGGTCGAGGGGAGTCTTGGGCCAGCGCGCGGTCACGTTGTTGACCGGGTTCAGCCATTTGCGGTCATCGTAGACATGGAAGTCGGCGCCCTTGATGCCCGGCTTGAACCCGAGCACGCGGCTCGTCTTGTACCCGGTCTTCGCGGCGGCCTCTAAGATCGCCCGCGCGCGCTCGTCCGGCTCGAACGGCCGGTCAGTAGCAATGCCGATGCCTTCCAGCATGCCGAGCCAATCGGGGCCGGCGAGATCCGTGCCCTCGTCATCCACGATCTGCTTGAGCTGATCGAAGGCCGTTGCATCGCTTCTGGGCAGCATATTCAGCTCGCGACCAGAGGCGTCGGGGAATTCCATCGCTTTGGCGCTGTCCTTCTGGCCGAGCGGATAAATCACCGACTGCTTGAGGAGATCGACCGCGGGGCTGGTATCTGCCGGGTCCTGATAGAACGCGCGCAGGAAGATGAAGACATTGTACGTTTTCGAGCGGTAGACGAAGTAGCCGTCCGGGACGTCGCCCTTGTAGTGGGGCGGCAGGATCAAAAACTTGCCACCCGCTCCGGCATCCGGGCCCGGAAGACCGAGGTCACCGAAGAACTTCCCGCCATCGACCGGTATGGGGCGCTGCCAGAAATCGAGCAGGATGCCTTGCAACTTCGGCGGTGCCTCGAACACCAGCGGCCCGGTGTCGGCGAGGTTTGCGAACACCATGCCATAGATGAGGTCGGAGTTCGGTGTCGTGATCTTTGTCTTGGCGTCGAGACGCTTCGTCCAGATCGGCATAACGTTGTAGCCCGTGCCGAACGCCTCGGCGGCACCGTCCCGCATGCCTGCCGTATTCAACAGCGGCATCGCCCAAAGGTAGGTCTGCGTCGCCCGCTGAAACAACAGCTCATCCATGAGCGTCTTGGCCGTTTCCGCAGTCGGGCGGTTCTCCTGGAACGGCAAGTCTGCCAACGCCTCGAAGCGGTCAGCTTGCGCGCGAACACTTACTGGTCCGGCAACCGCAGCCATGAGAACGAGCGTGGCTGCGGCCAAAACGTGATGCTTCTTCATTTTTCGGTCCTCCCTGACCGACCTGTCACTCAATCTTCTCGATGTCGGGCAGCGCCCACGACTTGTCGAAGAACGGCTCGGTCGGGCCGTAGAAGCGGAAATAGGCGAACCATCCTTTGTCCGCGTTGGTCTGCACCCAGTTCGTTTCGTGACCCTCGGGCGCTTCGGGCCCGAAATAGACGTCGATCGAACCATCGTCGTTCTTGACGATGTCTTCCTTACGCGAGGAGATGTCGGGCCGTCCTTGTTCGGTGACCTGCATCTGCCGCGTGCCCTCGTCATAAGCCGTGACCGACCAAAAACCTTTGGCGGGCGGGTCCGCGGGAACGTGCAGCTTGTAAGTGTTCTCGCCTGAGAGCCATTCGCCGTCCCCGTCTTTGTATGACGCGATGTAGCGCTGGCCGACGCCCGGCGTTTGCGTCAGCATGGCCTTCGAGATGACGACCGCCTCGTAGAACCAGGCGGCCCGCTCGTCGAGCTGATCGTAGGTGTTGGCCTTCTGGTCGGTCGAAACGACCAGCGCGTGCTTCCAGTTGGTGCCATCCCAGAAAGGCGGCTCGACGCGCTTGTCGGTCGTGTTGGCCTTGGCCATGGCCTCGCCGACGATCACGCCGTCTTCGAGGATTTTCTTCTGACGCGCGTCGGGCTCGAAAGGCTTTCCCTTTTCGATGCCGAGAAACTTCAACTGCGCCATGATCAGCCTGTCGCGCTCGTCGACCGCGTTGCGCTGGATGACCTCGTTCAGGCTATCCCAATAGGGCATGCCGTGGGGCGCCATCTGGCTCCACTTCTTGTCGCCGGCGCTGCGCACGGGCATCGGCTCGCCCGTCCCTTCAGGCGTCCAGCTATAGGTCTTGATCTGCGGGACCAATTCCGCGATCGCCTTTTCCTTGTCGTCGCCCAAGAGCCGGAATCCGGCCAGCACATCGCGGCTCGGCGACTCCACGACGAAATAGCCGTCGGCCTCGACCGGGCCGTACCCAGGCGGCAGGATCAGGTACTTGCCGCCCTTGCCCATGTCGGGACCGACGACGCCGAGGTCGGCAAGCACGCGCTGCCAGTTGTCGAGAACCATGCCCGCGATCAGGCCTGCGGGCACCTCAATGACAAAGGGCCCTGTTTCCTTCAGATCGATAAAGGTGGCGATGTAGGGAGTCGTATAGTTCGGCGTCAGGATGCCGAGCTTCTCGGCGAAATCGAGGTAGGACAGCATCTCGCCGCTCTTGCCACCGAAGACGTCATAATGCGCGCGTCGCCACTCGTTCAGGCCGACGGCCGGTATGCCCCAAATGTACGCCTGTGAGGCCCGCTGGAAGTCCATTTCGTCGTAGAGCTTCTGCACCGTCTCGGCCGACGGGTATCCGCTCTCAAACGTGAGTTTTCCGATCCGGGTATCGACGGTCTCTTCTGCCATTGCGTTTACCGTCGAGAGAGCGGCAATCACCACGCCGGTTGCGAATAGCTTCCACATTTCACAGCTCCCATGTTTGGTCTGCGCTGGAGACAAATTGGGATTTGCGGCAAACGTAGCTACGGACCTCGCCGAACTCTATGCGGATCGTGCCAATTTACTTCCGCCTTTAAGAGGTAATTCCGGCCTTTCGGCGGTATTGCGCGAGCGTTTCGGAAGGGCGCTCGCCGAACAGCTCACGATACCACCCAGAGAGACGGCCCAGCTCGCTAATGCCCCAACGATTGGAGATAACCGCGATCGTGCAGGCCCGCTCAGCGTCTAAGGCCAGATCGCTTCGGATTCGGTGAAGCCTAAGCTTCCGCACATAAGAATGCGGGGTCTCGTCGAGAACCTCGTTAAACGCTCGGTAGAGACTGCGTCGCGATGCGGAGGCGGATCTTGCGATTTCGTCGATACGCAGAGGCCGGTCCAGGTTCTCAATGATGAAATCGCGTGCCCGCGCGACGATACGGGCATATCCGCGAGGATTAAGTCCGCCCACCAGCGTTCGCGGTCGGCGTCCAAGATGTTCGATGAAGGTGTCAAGGAAACGATAGCCGAGGACCGCGTTGCCAGACCCGTAGGTTTGCCGGCCCGCATGAAGCGCCTCGAATTGCTTTCCTAGCCTATTAACAGCGCCCGCCGGCAAACGGCGCGCATGAACACCGCTTCCACCCAATGAACGCAGATTCAATGTGAGGCCGCGATCCTCTGCAAATGCCTCTAGACGCTCGAATGACAGCGTGACAGAGGCGTAGATCGATCCCGGCGTATAGAGAGCGTCATGCTCGTCACCCGGCATGAAGATGCCGCAGTCGCCCGTTGTGACTTCCTTCAGCCAATGACGTGTGCCGCCGGCAAGTCTGACGCCGATGCCAAGCGTGACCATGGTCTCCGACAGAGGGCCTCTTAGCGCCACCCGGCCTCCGATAAGACCGGTGCTGAAAAGCAAGCCATCATGATCGGCGAAGGCGAGGCTGCCTGTGACCGGGGCGCTCGACATCTGGACAGCCTCAAGTCCGGCGCCGAGTACCGCGTCGCTCAAGTCTTCGATGCGAGCGATACGTATCCGCGTCCAATCACTGCCGCTGTTCGATCCCTGCTTGCCGAACGGCGAGATCGGGTCTGCGCCAGCTTCACCCTCGCGATTGAGAGACAGTGCGGCGTCTTCCATCTGGGCCTCTTCCCTTGCCCAAAGACTGTATTATCTAGACCTAGAACGCTGATCGAAAGCATTAGTTGGGCATGGCCGTTAGGGTCATTGCCGGCCCAAAAGGGGTGTCCGTTTAGTCCGCATTCCAACGGCGGAAATGGTGGATTGATCCCGTCGCAGAGCATCATGATCCCAGACGCCAGCAAGGTGCTTGTTGCCGGATGGAGGCCGTTCGCCAGGCGTGAGCGGGCCGGAGGAATCGCCTAAGATATGACAACAAATTTTCCGACGGTCTGAGTGGGCGGGGCGCATAAGCCTCGGACGGGCAATCCAACATCGACCGAGAGACTTCCACAGGAGATTTGAACCGGTGCGTTTGACAGCTCTGTGTCTTGCCATCCTTGGCCTCGCGCTCGCCGCGCTCGTGCCCGGCGTCACGCGGGCGTCCGCCGCCGAGCAGGCGTCCGACATTCCGCCCTGGCTGCGGGCGCATGTGGGCGACGGCGAAGGAAAGATTAGCGAAGTGGTGTTGCGGCGCGCGCGCGGGCTCTATCTGGAGAAGGTGCGCGAAGGGAAGGCCAAGAACCCGTGCTACTTCGCCATGGACGCCACGCGCCCCAGCATTGTGAGCAATCAGCGCGGGCGCCGGTTCTACATCATCTGCGAGGCCGACCGGTCGTTCCGCGCGGTCTCGTCGGGTTACGGCAACGGCAGCAATCTGCGCGGCCTGGCCAATTATGCGAACGGGCAGCAATGCGCCAAGAATTTCAGCAACGCGGAAGGCTCGAAGCTCACGACCGGCGGCGCCTATTGGACGGCCGAGACGCGCACCTCGTTCAAGGGCTATTACCGCACGGGCGGCAAGCGCGTGCCGCTGCTGCGCTCTTTCCTGCAGTTCGAGGGGGAGGGCGATACGGCCAACGCCCGGGAACGCGCCATCGGCGGACACCCGGCCGTGCTCCTGCGGAACATGTGCCGGGCGAAGGATCCTAAAGACCCTTACGCGAACGAGGAGGGCTACGTCGCCTACGGGTCGTTGCTGGATTACAGCGCCGGGCGCAGCAATGGCTGCACCAGTTGGACGCCGGCGGACTCCGAGAAGATCTTCGAGATCATCAAGGACAGGCCGACGACGGTCTACATCTACCCGGAATCAACCGACATCGACGCGGTCGCGGCGGCGGTGAAGGCCGGCAAGTCGCCGGCGCGCGCCGGGCTCTACTGGAACGCCGCCTGCTTGCGGGCGATCGGCGCGCCGAAATTCTGGCCGAAGGAAACGCTTGAGCCGATCATCGACAAATATCGCAAAGCGCATCCGCCGGGTCCGCCGCGGCCCTTGCCGATCTGCCGGTGAGTGGTGCCCGCGCGGCGCATCGCTTCCGGTCTTCCCCATGATGCTTCCGGTCTTGCCCCGTGATAATCTCGCGCTCTCGATTCTCGGGAAGGGGGGCTCAATCATGGATTACAAGCAGTTCTATCTGTCGGCCCAGGGCCGGGTGAACCGCAAGCAGCTCTGGCTTTATCTGGTGCTGCCGGCGGTGGTGGTCAGTCTGATCTTGTCTCTCATCGATGCCGCCATCGGCACGGTCGATGCCGAGTCCGGGTTGGGGCTGTTGAGCGGGCTGTGGTCGCTGATCATTCTGATCCCGGCCATCCTCATCTACATCAAGCGCTTCCACGACCGTGACAAGTCCGGCTGGTGGGTGCTGATCGGTCTCATTCCCATCATCGGCGCTCTGTGGCTGCTGATCGAGCTCGGGTTCCTCAAGGGCACGGACGGCCCGAACCGCTACGGTCCGCCGGTCACCGACTAACGCCTTCGTCTCTTCGCGAGACCAGGAGGCCCCGCAGGCAGTGTGGGGGCTGAACCATGGCTTTGCTGATCGCCGGCATCGTCGTCTTTCTCGGCATTCATCTGCTGCCGACCTTTCCCCATGTGCGCGACACGCTGATCGCGCGCCTGGGGGAGACCGGCTACAAGGCCGCCTTCGGCGTGCTGTCGCTGGCGGGGCTCGTGCTGCTCGTCTGGGGCTTCGCGGTTGCCCCGTGATCCAGGTCTGGTCGCCGCCGCCTTGGACGCGGTGGGTGGCTATCGTGCTCATGCTGCCCGCCTTCATCTTCCTGGTGGCGGCGTATGTGCCGGGCCGCATCAAGGCCACGATCAAGCACCCGTTCCTCGTGGCGCTCAGACCTGGGCGCTGGCCCATCTGATCGCCAATGGCGATCTCGCCTCGATGCTGCTGTTCGGCTCGTTCCTGGCTTATGCGGTCTATGACCGGATCGCGCTCAAGGGGCGGACACCCACCGCGCTGATCGGCACCACGGGGAGAGGCGGCGTCCGGAACGATGTCATCGCCGTGGTGCTCGGCGTCTTGTTCTACGTGATCTTCCTGGTGTGGCTCCACCCGCTCCTGATCGGACGGGCGGTTGTGACGCATTAATCTACGCGCATTCGCTCTGTTTTTGCGCTGCACAAAACCCCATATTTCTGTCATAAGGACCCATAAGTTTCCGAACCTGTGTTTTCGAACGTGCGAGGCCGAAGCCCGTGTCGCAAAGCTTTGAATTCAAACGCGTAACCGCGCCCGCCATCGCCAAACGGAAGGGCGGGCAGCCGATCGTCGCGCTCACCGCCTATCATGCTCATACGGCTCGGATAATCGATCCGCATGTGGACATTCTGCTCGTGGGCGACTCGCTCGGCATGGTCATGCACGGCTACGAAACCACCGTGCCTGTGCCGCTCGATCTCATGATCATGCATGCGCAAGCTGTGGTGCGCGGCTCCAAGCAAGCGCTCGTCGTGGTCGATATGCCTTTCGGCTCCTATGAGGAAAGCCCGGCCATCGCGTTCCGCAACGCCGCCCGTGTCCTCAAGGACGACCGGCTGCGGCGCGGTCAAGCTCGAGGGCGGCGTGCATATGGCCGAGACCATCAAATATCTCACGAGCCGGGGCATCCCGGTAATGAGCCATATCGGGCTCACGCCGCAGGCGGTGAACCAGATCGGCAGCTTTCAGCCCCAAGGGCGCCACCGTTCCG
>NZ_LPWD01000286.1 GCF_001723295.1 Methyloceanibacter marginalis | reverse complement strand
GATCACGATCAATGGACCTTGAGGCGCGTCTTCCAAGCGCTTGCACCATGAGATCGGCGCGTCGGACCCGTAGAGCGCCGTCTGTTGGACCTCGCGCAGCACGGGGCTTGTCTCGATCAGCGCGACAGTGACGTTCGCCAAAAAGTCCGGCACGCTGCGCCAGGCGCGCATGGCGTCCGCCATGAGCGTGCCCCGGCCGGGCCCCAACTCAGCGACCACGATAGGCTTCGGCGCGCCCATGGATTGCCATAAGGAGACGGCCCAGAGCCCGAGAAGCTCGCCGAAGACCTGGCTCACTTCCGGCGCGGTGATGAAGTCGCCGTCCGTGCCGATGGGCTGTCGCGAAGGGTAGTAACCTGCGTCCGTGTCGGCGAGACAGGCTTCCATATAAGCGGCGACGCTGATGGGGCCCTTGCGGGCGATGCGCTCTTTCAGCCTTGCTGTGAGCAGCGTGCTGTTCAGGCTGTGCGGCTTCCGCGCGGCGGCCATCACGCAGCCAAGGCCGGCTTTCGTCTTGCCCGCCAGATGAGCCATGCACCGATCAAGACCATGGGGATGGAATAGACCATGCCTGGTGTCAAAATGCCGACGTCCAGGGGATGGCCGGGATGCGGCTCTCGCGCGAATTCCTCAACGAGGCTGCGGAAGATGCCGTAGAAGATGAGGAACAGGCCGAACACGGTGCCGGGCCGCGTCAGCGCTTTGAAATAGTGCGTGGCGATGCGCAAGATAATGAACAGGACGACGCCCTCGAGGGCTGCTTCGTAGAGCTGGCTCGGATGGCGCGGCTCACCGTCCACCCCGGGGAACACCATGGCCCAGGGCACGTCGGTCGGGCGGCCCACCACCTCGGAGTTGATGAAATTGGCGAGGCGGCCGAAGAACAGGCCGAACGGTGTGGCGGCCGAGGCCACGTCGCCCAGCGATAGTGGATTGATCTTCTTGATCCAAGAGAACACGGCGACCGCGATGACGACGCCGAGCAGGCCGCCATGGAAGGCCATGCCGCCGTTCCACACCGCAGGGATCTCCGCGGGGTTCTGCCAGAAGAAGCTCGGCTCGTAGAACAGCACGAAACCGAGACGCCCGCCGACGATGATGCCGAGCGTGATCCACAGCAGAAAGTCGTCGGCCTGGCCCACGGTCATCGGCGGCTTGCCGCCCCACAGCGCAGGGCGCGACACGAGATAGCGGCCATAGAGCCAGCCGAGCAGGATGCCGGCCATATAGGCGAGCCCGTACCACCGCACGGAAACGGGGCCGAACTCGATGGCGACAGGGTCGATGACTGGGTAGGGAAGAACGAAAAGCTGCATCACGCCTCGGGTCGAAAGACGGGGCGACCCTTGACCGCCGGTACGGCACTGTCAAGGCGCGCTTGGCCTCAGGGGCGGGCGGCTTGCCTCGGCCAGCGTGCCACGCAATAGTCGCCTCAAGTGACAGTTTGGCTTCACGCTTTCTGGAGACCATGGGCCATGACGCAGACCAGCGGACGGTTTTTCGACGAGCTCGGCAAGCTCCTAACCGACGCGGCCGGCGCCGCCGACGGCGTGCGCAAGGAGGTCGAAGGCGTGGTGCGTGCGCAAGCGGAGCGCGTGTTGCGCGAACTCGACGTGGTGCAGCGCGAGGAGTTCGAGGCGGTCAAGGCGATGGCCCAGAAAGCGCGCGAAGAGAACGAGCTTCTCAAGGAGCGCCTCGCCGCGCTGGAGTCCAAGGCCGCGAAGGGTAAGTCCAAGAAGGGCTCCTAGGCGCGGCCATTGAGAGTCGAGTCGAGTTTCCACGTAATCCACAGCTTTTTCACGCCATCCACAGCAATTCGCGCTTAGCGGACTCTGCCTGCGTTCTACTCGCAGACTCCCCGTTATATAACTGATTCATCTACTGATTCGCGGCGGCAGTTTTGAGTGCGCGGACCCCTGAAAAGGCCCAGAGGACACGCATGGCTTCAATGCAAGCGACTTTCGATCATTTCACGAACCCGGTGGACATGGTGGAGCAGATTGCCACCATCCACGACTGGAGTTTCGAGCGCAGCGCGCCGGATGAGCTGACCCTGTCGGTCGCGGGGACGTGGTGCGACTACCATATCTCGTTGACCTGGCGCGAGGATCTGGAGGCGCTACATTTGGCCTGCGCCTTCGATTTCCGGGTGACCAAGGAGCGGCTCACCGAGGTTCACCGGCTGTTGGCGCAGATCAACGAGCAGCTTTGGCTCGGCCATTTCGACCTTTGGCAACAGGACGGTATGCTGCTCTACCGCAATGGGCTCCTGCTCGCCGGGGCCGATACCCATGCGGGGCAATGCGAGGGGCTGTTAAAAGCGGCGCTCGAGGCTTGCGAGCGCTATTATCAGTCTTTCCAGTTCGTGATGTGGGCGGGCAGGTCGGCCGAACAGGCGCTTGCCGCCACCATGCTCGAGACGCAAGGAAACGCATGACACTCCGCCTCGCCGGCCCGCTGCTACTGATCGGTGCGGGCAAGATGGGCGGGGCGCTGCTCGAGGGATGGCTCAAGCAGGGCCTCGACCCGGCCACGGTCTTTATCCAGGATCCCGCGCTGTCTGAGGCGATGGGCGCGTTCGCCGCGCGCCACGGCATCGTGGCGAACGACGCGCCGGAATTGCCGGCGCCGCCTGCGGTTATCTTGATCGCGGTGAAGCCAAACGTAGCCGAGAAGCTTCTGCCCGAGGTCGAGCCTATGGTCGGCGAGACGACGGTGGTCCTGTCGATCGCCGCGGGGCGCACACTGGAAAGCCTGTCGCGCTATCTGCCGGACACCGTCGCGGTAGTGCGGGCCATGCCGAACACGCCTGCTTCGGTCGGGCAGGGCATCACCGTGTGTATCGCCAACGCCAATGTCACGGCAGAGCAGAGGCGCGAATGCGATGCACTGCTCTCCGCCGTCGGCGATGTGGTCTGGGTTGAGGACGAGGCGCTGCTCGATCCGGTGACCGCGGTGTCAGGCAGCGGACCGGCCTATGTGTTTCTGCTCGCCGAATGTCTCGAGCAAGCGGGCATCGATGCGGGGTTGTCGCCGGAACACGCCAGGCAGCTGCGCGAGCGACGGTCGCCGGCGGGCGCGCTTCTGGCACAGTCAGATGAAGACGCCGCCACGCTGCGAAAGAACGTGACCTCGCCCGGCGGCACCACGGCGGCCGCGTTGGAGGTGCTGATGGATGAGGAGCGGATGAAGACTCTGCTCTCCCGCGCCGTCGCCGCGGCGGCCAAGCGCTCCCGGGAGCTTTCGTCTTAGGGCTTTTGGATCGCGTGACCGGTCTTTAGATGGCCACCAAGAGAGCCTATCTTCCTGGGTAAAGGTACCCAAGGAGTACGGTCATGTTCGAAGATTTCTCCAAACGTAACAAAGCGGTGCGGGCCGCGCTGGAGCTGGCGCAGTCACGCGATTGGGGCGACGTCACGCTCGTCGATATCGCTAAGCAGGCGGGGCTCGATCTCGCCGATCTCAGGCGCGAGTTCGCCTGCAAGAGCGATATCTTGCGCGCCTTCCAGGCCGAGGTCGACGCCGAGGTGCTGGCCAAAACCAAGCCCGGGAGCGCGGAGGGAAGCGTGCGCGACCGTGTGTTCGACACGCTGATGACGCGGTTCGAGGTGATGAGCCCGTACAAGCCCGCGCTGAAGCGCATTGCCTGCTATTTGCGCTGCCGACC
>NZ_LPWD01000285.1 GCF_001723295.1 Methyloceanibacter marginalis | reverse complement strand
CGCCAAAGGCATCGGCCACCAAGTGGCCGGTGGTCTCGCCGCCCGCGGCCCGCTCGATGGCCTCTCGCCACCATTGCAGGCGGATGCCCGAGCGCCGGCTCGCTCACCTGATCGGCGATGCGGGCGAGCTCGGCGTGAACGCATAAAGAGCGAAGAGATCGTCGCGGGCTTCCGCGGGCGCGAACAGGGTGGCGATGGCACGATCCGGGTCGGCGGCGCGAGCGATACGCCGAACCGCGACCGCCCGCTCACCCTCATCCACGGCCCTGCCTCACTGCCTCATGCGCGCGCCGCAGCTTCCGACTTGCCCTTTGCGGGGCTGGCGCTCGGGGCGAACGCCTCGCGGCGGACCCCGAGGATCAGCTGCATGGGCGAAGCGACGAAGATCGACGAGTAAGCGCCAACGACAATGCCGAAGCACATGGCCACGGCGAAGCCGTAGATCGCCTCACCGCCGAAGAACAGGAACGGCAGCATGGCGAGGAAGGTGGTGACGTGGGTCAGCACAGCCCGCGACAGCATCTCGTTGATGGAGAGATCGAGCAACTCGACCAGAGGCATGCGTTTGTACTTGCGCAAATTCTCTCTGATGCGGTCGAAGATCACGACCTTGTCGTTCAGCGAGTAACCGATGATGGTCAGGATGGCCGCGATGCTCGACACATTGAACTCGAGCTGCATCAGCGCATAGAGGCCGATCGTGGCGGTGACGTCGTGGACCAGCGAGGCGATGGCCGCCACGGCGAATTGCCATTCGAAGCGAAACCACACATAGATCATGATGCCGATCATGGCGACGACCACGGCGAAGGTGCCTCCGGCGATCAGTTCCGACGAGATAGTCGGTCCAACAATTTCCGTGCGGCGGTACTCGACGCTGTCGCCGAGCGCCTCCTTCACCTTGGCGATGGAGGCTTGCTGCTCTTCTTCGGTCGGCAGCGAGGCAATCCGGATCAGCACCTCGTCCGGCGCACCGAATTCTTGGATCTGAACCTCGCCCACGCCGAGCCCGCTGATCTTGCTGCGAATGTCTGCAAGATTGGCCGGGCTTTCCTTGGTCTGCACCTCGATCAGAGTGCCGCCCTGGAAATCGATGCCCATATTGAGGCCGACCGTTGCCACGAGGAGGAGCGGCGCGACAGTGAGGAACGCCGATACGAACCAGGTAATGGCGCGTTGACCGACGAAGTCGATCTTGGTGTCGGCGGGAATGAGCTGAAGGCCACGAAACATTTCTGGCTGATCCTAGAGTGGCAGGGTTTTCGGCCGCGTCCAGCGCAGCCAGAAGGCGACCATCATACGCGTGACGGTGACGGCGGTGAACATCGAGGCGAGGATGCCGACCGTCAGAGTCACGGCAAAGCCGCGCACAGGACCTGAGCCCAGCCAGAACAGCACCAAGACCGCGATTAGAGTGGTTACGTTGGAGTCGATGATCGTAATGAGCGCGCGCGAATAGCCTGAATCCACCGAGGCAATAGGCGACTTGCCGGCCCTCACCTCCTCTCGGATGCGCTCATTGATGAGCACGTTGGCATCCACGGCGATGCCGATGACCAGCACGATGCCGGCGATGCCGGGCAAGGTCAGCGTGGCGCCCATCAGCGACAGCACGGCGAAGATCAGCGCCACGTTGATGAGCAGCGCCAGATTGGCGAACAGGCCGAACAGCCCGTAGGCCACGAACATGAAGGCCACGACCAGCAGCATGCCGACAATTGCCGCCTTCTTGCCGCTCTCGATGGAGTCGGCGCCGAGACTCGCACCGACGGTGCGCTCCTCGATGACCGTCAGCTTGGCGGGAAGCGCGCCGGAGCGCAGCAGGACGGAGAGATCGTTCGCCTCCTGCACGGTGAAGTTTCCGCTGATCTGACCCGTGCCGCCGAGGATCGGCTCGCGGATGACCGGCGCGGAGATCACGGCGTTGTCGAGCACGATAGCGAAGGGCAGACCGACATTGTCCTGAGTCACCCGGCCGAAGCGCTTGGCACCGGCCTGGTCGAAGCGGAACGTCACAATTGGTTCGCCCGTGCGGGAATCGAAGCCGGGCTGCGCGTCGACCAGGTTCTCGCCGCTCACCATCACCTGATCCTTGAGTACGTACGGGACCGGCGGCTCGTCACTCGAATAGACCAGCTCGTTGCCGGGCGGCACCTTCTTGCTGACGGCGACCTCGGCGGCATTGGCGGAGGGGTCCACGAGCTTGAACTCGAGCTTGCCCGTCTCGCCGATCAAGCCTTTGAGTCGCTGTACGTCCGACACGCCGGGTACCTGGACAAGGATGCGGTTACGGCCCTCGCGCTGAATGCTGGGTTCCGTGGTGCCGAACGCATCGACGCGCCGCCGGATGGTCTCGATGGAGGCTTGAATGGCCGAACCGAAACGGTCGTTCAGACCAACCTCGGTAATGGCGAGCGTGATCTTGTCGCCCTCCCGCGTGATGTCGAGATCGTTGCCGGAGAATCCGCCGAACACGTCGTCGCCGACCGGAATCGCGAGCTTCTTCAGTTCGCTGAACGCCTTGTCCACATCCTCGGGGTTGCGAATGCGGAGCGAGACGGTCTTGGCCGAGACGTTCTGCGCAAGGTCGGTATAGCCGATGCGGTTGCTGCGCAGCGTCTCGCGCGCATCGCCGCGAATATTGCCGAGCCAGTCGTCGACCAGATCCTTCTCGTCGAT
>NZ_LPWD01000284.1 GCF_001723295.1 Methyloceanibacter marginalis | reverse complement strand
GACGAGCTCGACACGAGCAATGTGGCGCCCATGACGCGGGTCGAGGCCATGACCATGAAGAAGCGCAAGGACGAGGTGACGGACGGTTTCTGCGCCGACGACATCGTCAAGAACGCGCCCGCGGTGGACGATCACTATTTCGTCGTGCCGAAAATCGTCGAGTAGCCCCCGTGACCGATCTGACAGACCTCACCATCGTCGAGGCCCGCGAAGGCCTGCGCGCCAAGTCCTTCTCCGCGGCAGAGCTGACGCAAGCACATCTCGACGCAATCGAGACGTCGAATGCGGCGCTCAACGCCTATGTGCTGCCGACACCGGAACGCGCGCTCGAGATGGCCAAAGCGAGCGATGCAAAGCTTGGCACGGGCGAGGGCGGCGCGCTCGAAGGCATCCCGCTCGGCATCAAGGATCTGTTCTGTACCCGGGACGTGCGCACCACGGCGTGCTCGCACATTCTCGATGGCTTCACGCCGACCTACGAGTCGACCGTCACCGCCAATCTTTGGGCGGAAGGCGCGGTGATGCTCGGCAAGCTCAACAATGACGAGTTCGCCATGGGATCGTCCAACGAGACGAGTTTCTACGGCGACGTGGTCAATCCCTGGCGACGCGACGGCTCGGACGCGCCGCTCGTGCCGGGCGGTTCCTCCGGCGGTTCCTCGGCGGCGGTCGCCGCGCGGCTCTGCTTGGGCGCCACGGCGACGGACACGGGCGGGTCGATCCGCCAGCCGGCCGCCTTCACGGGGACTGTCGGCCTCAAGCCCACCTACGGGCGCTGCTCGCGCTGGGGCATCGTGGCCTTTGCCTCGTCGCTCGATCAGGCCGGGCCGATCACGCGCACCGTACGCGACGCCGCCATCATGCTGGGCGCATGGGCGAGCCACGACCCGAAGGACACGACCAGCGCCGATTTGCCGGTGCCCGATTTCGAGGCGGCCGTCGGCCAGGGCGTCAAAGGGCTCACCATTGGCATTCCCAAGGAGTATCGCGTCGAGGGCATGGCGCCTGAGATCGAGGCGCTGTGGCAGCAGGGCATTTCCTGGCTGAAGCAGGCCGGCGCCGAGATCAAAGAGGTGAGCCTGCCGCACACCAAATATGCCCTGCCGTCTTATTATATTGTCGCGCCGGCGGAAGCATCGTCGAACCTCGCGCGCTATGACGGCGTGCGCTATGGCCTGCGCGAGAAGGGCTCCGACGTGATCTCCATGTATGAGAACACGCGCGAGGCGGGTTTCGGCGCCGAGGTGAAGCGGCGTATCCTGATCGGCACCTATGTGCTGTCGGCCGGCTATTACGACGCCTATTACTTGAAAGCGCAGAAGGTGCGGACCTTGATCAAGCGGGACTTCGATCAGGCCTTCGAGACCGTCGATGCGATCCTGACGCCGACCACGCCGGGACCGGCATTCGCGGCCGGCGAGAAGTCGGGCGACCCGCTCGAAATGTATCTGAATGACATCTTCACGGTGACGGTGAACATGGCGGGGCTGCCGGGCATGTCGGTGCCGGCGGGGCTATCGTCGGAAGGCACGCCGCTCGGTCTTCAGCTGATCGGGCGCGCTTTCGACGAGGAGACGTTATTCCGGGCGGGCCGGGTGATCGAGGAAGCGGCGGGGCCATTGTCGAAGCCCGCTGATTGGTGGAGCAAAGCGTGATGGCCGGGAACGATCGCCTGCTGGTGTCTTCGGGCAGTCCCTATGAGAAAACCGTCGGCTTCAGCCGGGCCGTGCGCGTGGGCAATCTCGTGGCGGTCAGCGGCACCACGGCCGCCTCGGGCGGCAAGCCCGTGGCGATCGGCGATGCGGAAGCGCAGACCCGCGCGATCTTCGAGACCATCGCC
>NZ_LPWD01000283.1 GCF_001723295.1 Methyloceanibacter marginalis | reverse complement strand
GCGCGCGCGCGCCGCCGCCGTCGGCAAGAAGAAGGTGACGCTCGCCGCTGAACACCAGACGCGCGCGCAAGAAGGCGGCCCCGACCTGCATTATCTGTTCGCGCCGATCAAGCGCGCACGTCTCGACTACATGGCACAGAAAGCCACCGAGATGGGCGCGAGCCTGCTTCAGCCTGTCATCACCCGCCGCACGGTCGCCGAGCGCGTCAAGATCGAACGTCTCGAATCGAACGCGGTCGAGGCGGCGGAGCAATGTGGGATATTGCGCGTGCCCGAGGTGCGGGCGCCTGAAAAGCTTGAAGGTCTGATCGAAGACTGGGATCAGGACCGGCTCCTCATCTTCGCCGACGAGGCCGCACCCACCGCTTCGCCGCTCGAAACCCTGGCGGCACAGACCCCGCGGCCGCTCGCCGTGCTGATCGGACCCGAAGGCGGATTCGAACCTGAGGAGCGCGCGCTGCTGTTGCGTCAGTCTTACGTCGTGCCGGTTTCGCTCGGCCCGCGCATTATGCGCGCCGATACGGCAGCAATTGCCTGTCTTGCGTTGGTCAATGCCGTGCTCGGCGACTGGCACTGACAAATGCCTCGGACAAGTTTGACGCAATTTTCACAATAGGCCGGCTTTCGGGCCTTTGAGGTCGCAGAATCGCCTCGAACCGGCTAGGTTTGATTCGGATTTCGGACGTCCGACTGCAAATCGAACCGCAAGGCGTGATCGTGAGACCAGCTCTTGCTTATCGATCATTGGCGTTGGCCCTTGGCGCGGCCTTGCTCTGTGCCGGCTGCAGCGTCATCGACGGTCCGGTTCTCGATCCGAAAGGCCCCATCACGCTCGCCGAGCGGGATCTCCTGTTCCAAGCCATCGGCATCATGATGATCGTGATCATCCCGGTGTTCGTGATGGCCGCGCTGTTTATGTGGCGCTACCGCGGCACCAACAAGAGCGCCCGCTATACGCCCAACCTCGCTTATTACTGGCCGGCGGAGGTTCTCGTCTGGGGCGTGCCCGCGGCCATCATCGTCTGGCTTGGCCTGCATCTGTGGCACGACACCTACAAATACGATCCCTACAACCAGATCGACCCGAGCGTGAAACCGCTCGAGGTTCAGGCCATCGCGCAAGACTGGAAGTGGCTGTTTGTCTATCCGGAGCACGATGTCGCCGTGGTCAACGAACTGGCCATTCCGGTCGATACGCCGGTCAGCATCACCATCACCTCCGACACGGTGATGAACTCGCTGATCATCCCCGCGCTCGGCGGCCAGATCTATGCCATGGCCGGCATGCAGACGCGGCTCAATTTGCTGGCCGACAAGCCGGGCACGTTCTGGGGGCGCAATGTTCAGTACAGCGGCACGGGCTTTGCCAATCAGCAGTTTCAGACGCTCGCCACCTCGAAGGAAGACTTCGACGCCTGGATGGAAAAGGCGAAGCAATCCTCGCAGCCTCTGGACGCAGCCACCTACGAGAAGCTCGCCAAGCCGAGCGAGAAGGTTCCGGTGACCTACTACTCGGGCGTCGAACCAGGCCTGTTCGACAAGATCATCGCCAAATACAGCCACGGTGACGTGGATCGAGAGCCGCACGCCGCGCACGCGGATAGCGCGGCCGAACCAGCGGAATAGGACCAGTGGATTTCTTCGGACGACTGACCATCGACTCCCTGCCGTTCTACAGCGCCATTGCCGCTTCGGGTGCGGGCGTCACCGTGCTCGGCGCGCTGTCGGTGATGGCGGTCATCACTTATTTCGGCGCCTGGCGGCTCGTGCTGTTCGACTGGGTGTCGAGCATCGATCACAAGAAGATCGGCATCATGTACGTCATGGTCGCGCTCGTCATGCTGATGCGCGGCTTCATCGACGCCGCCATGATGCGCTCGCAGCAGGCCATCGCCTACAACAACGAAGGCTATCTGCCGCCCGATCATTTCGATCAGATATTCTCGTCGCACGGCACGATCATGATCTTCTTCATGGCCATGCCGTTCCTGTCGGGCTTGATCAATCTGATCATGCCGCAGCAGATCGGCTCGCGCGACGTCGCCTTCCCCTTCATGAATTCGATCAGCCTGTGGCTGACTACGGCCGGCGCGGGTCTCGTGCTGATCTCGCTCGTGATTGGCAAGTTCTCGACCGCCGGCTGGACCGGCTATCCGCCTTATTCGGGCTCGCAGTTCACGCCGGGCGTCGGCGTCGATTACTGGCTCTGGGCGGTGCTGATCTCCGGCATCGGTTCGACCATGAGCGGCATCAATTTCCTGGTGACGATCGTCAAGTGCCGCGCGCCCGGCATGACCATGTTCCGGCTGCCGCTGTTCACCTGGACCGTGTTCGTCACCAGCATTTTGATGATCTTCGCGTTTCCCGCGCTCACCGTTGCTTGCGGCGCGCTGATGCTCGACCGCACGCTCGGCTTCCACTTTTTCACCAACGAGGCCGGCGGCAACATGATGAACTACATCAACCTATTCTGGTTGTGGGGTCATCCCGAGGTCTACATCCTCATCCTGCCCGCCTTCGGCGTGTTCTCCGAGGTCGTCGCTGTCTTCAGCCAGAAGCGGCTGTTCGGCTACATCTCGCTGGTGCTCGCCACCATGGCCATCGGCATCCTGTCCTTCACCGTCTGGCTGCATCACTTCTTCACCATGGGCTCGAGCGCGCGGGTCAACTCCTTCTTCGGCACCATGACCACGATCATCGCCGTGCCGACCGGCGTGAAGGTGTTCGACTGGCTGCTCACCATGTATCGCGGCCGCATCATCTTCAAACCGCCGATGCTCTACACGCTCGGCTTCCTCGTGACATTTGTCATCGGCGGACTATCCGGCGTGCTGCTGGCGCTGCCGCCCATCGATTATCTGATGCACAACACGACGTTCCTGATCGCCCACTTCCACAACATGATCATTCCGGGCGTGCTGTTTGGCTATCTCGCCGGCTACATGTTCTGGTTCCCCAAGGCGTTCGGCTTCAAGCTGAACGAATGGTGGGGCGCGGCATCGTTCTGGTGCTGGATTATCGGCTTCTATCTCGCCTTCATGCCGCTCTACGTGCTGGGTCTGCTCGGCATGCCGCGCCGCATGGAGCACTACGAGATCGCCGCCTGGCAGCCGCATCTCATCGTCGCGGCCATCGGTGCCTTCATTATCTTCTTGGGGATTGTCTGCCTGGGCGTGCAGCTCGCCGTCAGCATCCGCGACCGCAACAAGGCGCTCGATCTCACGGGCGATCCCTGGAACGGCCGCTCACTCGAATGGGCCACGTCCTCGCCGGCGGCGCCGTACAATTTCGCTGTGGTGCCGCAGGTGCAGAGCATCGATGCGTGGTGGGACATGAGGCGCGCGGCGTCGCTTATGAGCCGCCCGGCAGAATACGAGGACATCTCGATTCCGAAGAACACGTTCATCGGCGCGGTAATCGGCGGCGCCGGCTTCGTCTTCGGCTTCGCCATGGTCTGGTACATCTGGTGGCTCGCCATCCTCTGCCTTGCCGTGATTTTCGTTGCCATCGTCATCCGCGCCTCCGATGACGACACCGACTATGTGATGCCCGCGAGCGAGGTGAAGAAGATCGAAGACGCGCGCTTCGCCCAGCTTGCCAAGGCGCCTAAGAACGAAATGGCGGACGATCCGGGCTTTGCCGGTCAGCCTATGCCGGAGCCCTCCACATGACCGCCGCCGCCGACACCATGACCGTCACGCCGCAAGACGCGCAGAAATACGAGGAGAAGGAGTTCGGCTTCTGGCTCTATCTGATGAGCGACGCGATCATCTTCGCCTGCCTGTTCGCCACCTATCTTGTGATGGTCGGCAACGCGGCCGGCGGTCCGACCGGCAAAGAGCTGTTCAGCCTGGAGCGTGCGGCCGCGGAGACGGCCTTGCTGCTGTTCAGCAGCACCACGTTCGGCGTCGCCGCCGTGGCCCTATCACAGGGCGACAGGTCCAAGGTGCTGTTGTGGCTCGCCGTCACCTTCGCACTGGGCGCGGGCTTTATCTTCCTCGAATTCGGCGAGTTCGCCGGCATGATTGCCGAAGGGGCTGGCCCTGACCGCAGCGGCTTCCTGTCGGCCTTCTTCACGCTGGTCGGCACCCATGGGCTGCATGTGAGCGTGGGGCTTCTCTGGATCCTGGTGATGATCGGTCAGGTTCTGTTCAAGGGGCTCACCGCGCCGGTCGCCTCCCGGGTGATGCGGCTCGGCCTCTTCTGGCACTTTCTCGACATCATCTGGGTCGTGATCTTCTCCGTCGTCTATTTGCCGGGATTATTGTGATGGATGCCATTTCTGGAATTCCGGTCGAACGGACCCTCAAGCCTTATCTGATCGGCATCGTGCTCGCCCTGATCCTGACCGCGATCCCCTTCGGCATCGTCGCCTCGGAGCTATGGAGCGTCAGACCGCGCTGATCGTCATCGCTATCTTCGCGGTGATCCAGATCCTGGTGCATTTGCACTTCTTCCTGCATATCGACTTCCGGTCCACGCCGCGCGAGAACCTGATCGCGCTCGCCTTCGCCTGCGTGCTCATTTTCATCATGGTCGGCGGCAGCCTGTGGATCATGTTCGACCTCTACCACCGCATGATGGTCTGAGGACGGGAGGTCAGGCTTTCGTGATTGTGCGGAACTGCCCCTTGCCGCGCCTCGCGCCCGGCGCAATATAGAGTTGTCCTGTACCCCCGGGACGCCAGCCCCCTAGAAGCCACGTCCTCCAAGCGGAGTTCCCCTCGAATGTCGACACGTGTGAATGGGCCGAAGAGCCCCGTCATCGAGTCGCGGAACGAGCTCGTCGCCTATCTCGAGGCAGGATCGAAGCCGGAAAGCGAATGGCGCATCGGCACCGAGCACGAGAAGTTCGGCTTCAACGTCAAGGACAACTCGCCCGTGCCCTATGGGGGAAAACACGGCATCCAGGCGCTCCTGGAGATGCACCACAATTGCTATTGCTGGGACCCCGTGCGCGAGGACGGCAACATCATCGCGCTGTCCTGCACCGATTGTCCCATCGGCGGGTCCATCAGCCTCGAGCCGGGCGGTCAGCTCGAGCTTTCCGGCGCGCCGCTCAAGACCATCCATGAGACCGAAAAAGAGCTTCGCCAGCATCTGTCCCAGGTGGGCGGCGTGGCGCGGCAACTGGGCATCGGCTTCATCGGCCTCGGCTTCTCGCCCAAATGGACGCTTCAAGAACTGCCGCTCATGCCGAAAGAGCGCTACCGCATCATGAAGCGCTACATGCCCACACGCGGCAAGCGCGGCCTCGACATGATGTTCCGCACCGCGACCGTGCAGGTGAACATGGATTTCGGCAGCGAAGCGGACATGGTCAAGAAGCTGAGGGTGGGGCTCGCGCTTCAGCCCGTGGTTACGGCGCTGTTCGCCAACTCGCCCTTCACCGAAGGCAAGCCCAACGGCTTCCAGTCCTATCGCGCGGAAGTGTGGCGCGACACCGATCCCGACCGCACCGGCATGCTGCCCTTCGCCTTCGAGGGCGGTATGGGGTTCGAGCGCTATGTGGATTACGCGCTCGATGTGCCGATGTATTTCGTCTATCGCAACGGCCGCTATATCGACGTGGCAGGCAGCTCCTTCCGCGACTTTCTCGCAGGCAAGCTCGAAGCGTTGCCGGGCATGAAGCCCACCATGGAGGATTGGGCGGATCATCTCACCACGCTCTTCCCCGAGGTGCGGCTCAAGAAGTTCCTGGAGATGCGCGGCGCCGACGCCGGCCCCTTCGATTTCTTGATGGCGCTGCCGGCGCTCTGGGCTGGGCTCCTGTATGACAAGACCTCGCTCGATGCCGCCGCCGGCCTCATCGCCGGCTGGACGGCCGAGGAGCGGCAGACCATGCGCGACCAGGTTCCGCGGCTCGGACTGAAGACCCCGTTCCGCGGCCGGACCTTGCGCGAGATCGCCCGCGAGATGCTGGCGCTTGCCGAAGGCGGCCTGCTGCGCCGCGCGCGCAACGGCGAGGGCGAGGACGAGACGGGCGCGCTCAAGTCCTTGATTGAGGTGGTCGAGACCGGACGCACCCAGTCGGACCGTCTCCTTGCCGCCTATGAGGGGCCGTGGGGGGGCGATATCAACCAGCTGTTCAAGGCCGAGGCGATGTAGCGCCTGGATCGGAGACGGAATGGCTCTTCTCTTCCCAGTTATTCTCGGCTCCGTGCGCCGCGACCGCCAGGGCATCAAGGCGGCGCGTTACATCATCGGCAAGCTCGCAGCCCGCGGACACGAGCCCGTGCTGGTCGACCCTTGCGATAAAGAGCTCCCGCTGCTCGACCGCATGTACAAGGAATATCCAAAGGGCGAGGCGCCGCCGGTTCTCGAAGAGCTGGCGGATCTGTTTCGCCGCGCCGACGGCTTCGTCATCGTCAGCGCCGAATACAATCAGTCCGTGCCGCCGGCTTTGAAGAATCTCCTCGATCATTTTCTCGAGGAGTATTTTTGGCGCCCCTCGGCGATCGTGTCCTATTCCGCCGGGCGTTTCGGCGGCGTGCGCGCCGCCGTGGCCTTGCGCACGATCCTCTCTGAAATGGGCATGCCGAGCGTACCGTCGGTGCTGTCGATCCCGACGATCGGCAAAGCGCTAAAAGAGGATGGCTCGGCGACGCAGGAGTGGATCGACGAGGCGGCCGCCCGCTTCATCGACGAGTTCGTGTGGTACGCGAAGGCCCTCAAGGCGCAACGGGACGCCGAATCCACGCCCTATTGAGCGGCTGGAATGTTCTCAAGGCGCCGCGGCGCGTTGGGCGCCGACAGCCACTTTCATGTCCGTGAGCGTCACCGTGCCGGTGCCCCAGGCGGTCGGCACCAGCACTTTGTAGGGGACGTAGAATTCCGTTCCCGGTACGGACACCAGCCAGGCTTCGACCTCGTCCGTTTTCTGCATGAACTGCACGCCGGGATGATCGGGCCGGTAGCCGCCGATTGGCTCGTAGCGCACCCGGCATACGGCGACGCGTGCGGAAAGTCCCTTCGGGGCGCCTCTGCCCAGCGTCTCCGTCCGCTTCGGCGTGAGCGCGATATTGAAACGCTGCCTGCCGTCGAACACCTTGATCGTTTGCCCGCAGACTTTCAGGTCGCCGGGCGGGGCGTCCGAGCGCACCGAGAGGAAGGCTGCGGTGAGCGGATCGAGAACACCCTTCAGCTGTTCCGCGGTAACGGGAAGGTCGCGCGGGTTCGGCTTCTTGTGCGGCACGATCTTGACGTCGCTCACGGCCCCGCCGGCGAAGCTCATGCGGAGCTGCTGGCTCTTCTTGCTGTCTTCGTAGGACAGGGTGTAGCGCGCCGGTTGCGGGCTTTCTTCCGTGAGCCTCCCGTTGCTCGTGGTCTTGCCGGTCGCCTTGTAGAGCAGGCCGGCGAGCAACGAGAAACGGCCGTCGGCTGCCATCTCGTAGGCGCTTGCCGAATATGCCGCCGTCACCGTGAATTCGCCGAGATTGATGCCGGCGAGACCGGCGCATAGGTCGCGACGATCCGGCCGGCAGCCGGCACCGCCTCGCCGGCGCTTGGAGAGGGCGCCAGGCCCGCAAGCACCAGGCAAGCGATTATGGAGCCGGTACGCCTCGCTCCCATCGCTCATCCCTCCGATCGCCAAGCTTGGAGTGTACCCCACAGGAAGTCCAAATTGGGGCCTCAAGCGGCGACTTCCTCCAGGGTGGGATAGTCGGCGTAGCCGCGTTCATCGCCGCCATAGAACGTGTCTTGGTCAGGCTCGTTGAGGGGCGCGTTCTTCTCCAGCCGCTCCACGAGATCCGGGTTGGCGAGGAACAATTTGCCGAATGCCACCAGATCCACCGCGCCGGACTCGACGGCCTCGATCGCCCGTTCGCGGTCATAGCCGTTATTCGCCATGTAGGCGCCCGAGAAGGCCGCGCGCAGCTTGGCCATGTCCGCCCCCGGAGGCAGGTCGCGCGACTGCCCCATCTCGCCCTCGACGAGATGGACATAGCCCAGTCCGGCGTCATTGGCGCGGGCGATGGCCGCCGTAAACGTCTTCATCGGATCGCTATCCGACATGTCGTTGAACTTCGAGAACGGGCTGAAGCGCACGCCAACTCGCTTCGCCGGGTAGACCCTCGTGACGGCCTCCAAGACTTCGGCGAGAAGGCGCGTACGGTTCTCGACGCTGCCGCCATAGGCGTCGGTCCGCTTATTGGTGCCGTCGCGAAGAAACTGATCGATCAGATAGCCGTTGGCCGCGTGGACCTCGACGCCGTCGAAGCCGCCTGGCGCGCGTTCTCGGCCGCCTTGCGGTAGTCCTCGATCAACGCCGGAATTTCCTCGAGCTCGAGCGCGCGGGTCGGAGACGGTCGGCAAAGCCG
>NZ_LPWD01000282.1 GCF_001723295.1 Methyloceanibacter marginalis | reverse complement strand
GGGCGCAGGCTGCGGCTGCGGAGCGGGCTGAGGATAAGGATTGCCGCCGCCCATGTTGCCATGTCCCATGCTGGCCGCCGGCGCGCCGGCCCGCGGCAGGCTGGGCGTCATTGCCTCGATCTCGCGGAACTGATCGTTGAGCGCCTTGCGGATCGCGGCGGTCGCCTGAGCGGTCTGCTCGGGCAGGGTGTCCATGCGCTTTTGCATTTCCTGGCGGAGCGCATCGAGGTCGGTCGCGGTCTGCCGGGCCGCCTCGCGCATGCCGCGCGAGGTATGGTCGAACTGACCGCGCATCTGCTCGAGCTGCCGGCCGATCTGCGTGATGACCGTCTCGAAGCTGCCCTTGAGGTCGGTGACGGCGCGCGCCGTATGAGCCTGCGCCTCGTCGCGGAGCTTTTCGATCTGGGCGAGGGCTTGTTGCGCTTGGCCCGCGGTATCGCGGCCGAGCGCGGTGGTCACTTGCTTCGCCCGCGCTTCGGCCTGGGTCAGCGCGCCTTCCACGATGCCCGCGTAGTTGCCCATCATGCCGTCGAGCTCCTGCGCCTTGGTGTTGACCGTGTGCAGGAGGGCGATGATGGATTGGTGCCGGCCTTCCAGGATCGAGTCGATCTTGGCATTCGAGGAGTCGAGCGCCTTGGCCGCGGTAAGAATGGCTTGGCCCTGGCTCTCGAAACGCTGGGTGAGCCCGTGGATCTGTTCGAGCAGCCCCTTTGACACCTCGCGCAGATTGCCGGTTTGGCTGGTCAGGATGCCCACCGCTTCCTTGGACTGGGCACCGACCTGCTGGGCGGTCTGCTGCATCATCTGCGAGTTGTTGGCGAGCACCTCGTTGAGCTGCGCGGTCTGCCGGCCGAAGGTCTCGTCGACCAGGCGCGTATGCTCGCCGAGCATCTTGTCGGTCTCGGCCGTGCGCTGGCCGAAAGTGGCATCGATCGCCTTGAGCCGCTCGGCAAGCGCCGTGATGACGAGCTGCGCGCGCTCGCCCATGGTCTTTTCCAGAGACTCGGTCTGCTGGGTGATGGCGCTTTCCAGGCCTTGCACCTTTTGGAGCAGGGATTTGGTGAAGCTGTCGGCTCGCTCGGCAAGCGTCCTGTCGAGCGCGATGGCGCCCTGGTTGACCGCCGAGGTGAACTGCGCGGTGCGATCGCTCAGCGTCTTGTCGACGGCGCTCGTCCGGTTCTCGACCGCGGCGGCAAGGGCATCCGTCCGCTCTTGGAGAGTCTTCTCGAAGATGACGGCGCTTGGGCCACCACGCCCGTGAAGGCCTCGGTCCGATCGGCAAGGGTCTTGTCGAGTTTTTCCGTGTCCCTCGGCGGCGGCGGCGCTCAACGCCTCTGTCCGTTCGGCGAGCGTTCTTGTCGAGGGTTACGGCG
>NZ_LPWD01000281.1 GCF_001723295.1 Methyloceanibacter marginalis | reverse complement strand
CCACGTCGCTCGCGGCGATCTGCTTGCCGATCCAGTCCTGAACGTCTTGCTCACTCATATCATCGATCCTTTCTGCCGTGCGCTCAAGGCGCCGCGGTTTTGAGCGCGAGGGCGTGCAGCGTCCCGCCCATATTGCCCTGAAGGGCGTCATAGACCATCTGGTGCTGCTGCACCCGCGACTTGCCGCGAAATTCTTCCGACACGACGGTGGCGGCATAGTGATCGCCGTCGCCGGCGAGATCCTCGATCTGCACCGTCGCATCGGGGAAGCGGTCCTTGATCAACCGCTCGATATCGTCTGCCGCCATGGCCATGGGTCATTGGTCCTGTCGTTGGTGCGATCTTAGCCGTGGGCCATGAAACGCGGCAACCAGTCTTCATGGGCCGCTCTGAGGGTCGTGAGCGGCAAGGGCCTTTCGCCGGGAAGGGCGATGACATCGCCGCCCACGGTGCCGAGCACCCGCACGGGCACTTCGCCGACCGCCGCCGCCTTGTGAATGGCGTCGGCATTCTCCGGCGCGATCGCGACCACGTAGCGGGCCTGGTCCTCGCCGAACCAGCAGGCATGCGCCGGCATGTCCGGCGGCGGCGCCTCCAGCGTCACCCCGCGATTGCCGGCCAGCGCCATCTCGGCCACGGCGACCAGCACGCCGCCATCGGAGACATCGTGCACGGCGGACACGGCGCCCGCCTTGATCAGCCCGCGCACGAGATCGCCGGTGCTCTTCTCGGCCTCGAGATCGACGGGGGGCGGGGCGCCTTCCAAACGGTCTTCCATCACCTGCATATAGATCGATTGGCCGAGATGACCAGGCCCTCCGCCCAGCAGGAGGAGCATATCGCCGTCGTTTTTCAGGGCGGGATCGGCCATGTCGGCGATGTCGGCGATCAGCCCCACGCCGCCGATGGCCGGCGTCGGCGGGATCGCCACGCCGTTGGTCTCGTTGTAGAGCGACACATTGCCGGACACGACCGGGAAATCGAGCACCGTACAGGCCTCCACCATGCCTTCGATCGCGCCGACGAACTCACCCATGATCTCGGGGCGCTCCGGATTGCCGAAATTCATGCAGTCGGTGATGGCGAGCGGCTGGGCGCCGGTCGCGGTGATGTTGCGCCAGCATTCGGCCACCGCCTGCTTGGCGCCCTGATAAGGATCGGCCGCGCAATAGCGGGGCGTCACGTCACAGGAGATGGCGAGGCCTTTTTGGGTGCCGTGCACGCGCACGACGCCCGCATCCCCGCCAGGTCGCTGCACCGTGTCGGCCATGACCATGTGGTCGTACTGCTCGAAGATCCAGCGGCGCGAGGCCAGATGCGCCGAGCCCATGACGCATTCGAGCGCGCCCAGAATGCTCTTCGGCGCCTTCACGTCTTCCGCCGCGATGACCGGCAGCGTCTCGCGCTTGACCCAGGGCCGTTCGTAGAGGGGCGCGGCGTGCGCCAGCGCGGGCAGCGGAATATCGGCCTCCACCACGCCGTTATGGCGCACGACGAAACGGCCCGTGTCGGTGGTCTCGCCGATCACCGCAAAATCCAGCTCCCACTTCTTGAAGATGCGCTCGGCGATGGGCTCCGCGCCGGGCTTGAGCACCATGAGCATGCGCTCCTGGCTCTCCGACAGCAGCATCTCGTAGGCGGTCATGGCCTCCTCGCGGCAGCG
>NZ_LPWD01000280.1 GCF_001723295.1 Methyloceanibacter marginalis | reverse complement strand
GCGAAGCGCGGTAGCGCACTAATACTCCCGCGTGCTTGGCGACACCCCGGTCGCGCATGCGGAACACGAGCACGTCGCCGGGCGCGGCCTCATTCACATCGTCAAGCCTGACGAGATGCCGGCAGGCGGCGGCGACTAAGGTCTCCGAGCCCGTGGCGTTGCCCCAATCCCGCGTATAGGCGGGCATCGCTTCGGGCTCCGGTCCGTAAATCTCGCGCCACACGCCGCGAATGAGTCCGAGGCAGTCGCAGCCCACGCCCTTCACGCTCGCCTGATGGTGATAGGGCGTGCCGAGCCAGCCGCGCGCCGCCGCAACGATGGTTTCGCGCTCGATCATGCAACAGTCATCGACACGATTGTCTGAAGCCGTTCGTGCTATAGAGACGGCTCCTTGCGGAGAACAGCCGCCATGGCAAAGACATGTCATCCGGAGAACACGGCGCCCATCGGCCGCCGCAAATTCATGGAGACTGCGAGCCTTGTCGTCGCCGCAATAGTCTCAGCACGTGCGGCCAAAGCCGAGACCGTCGCCCAGCCCGTCCTCTCGGCCGAGACGCCCGCAACGCCCTTGGTGAACCCTGGGAAGCCCATGACCTCCGACCTCACAGCTGCCCAAGTCAGAGAAGCTCTGCAACTCGAGCCGAACCAGACCTGCGGCTTCGTGCGGAATACTTATAAGAGCAAGCTGGACATCGCGCCAGGCGGTCTGCCCGCGCCGTTCGCGCAAGGTAGGCCCCTCGGCACGGCGCTCTTTTTCATGATGCGCCGGAAGCGCCGGTGAAGCTTCACCGCATCATGAACGACCAGCTCTACCACTATTATCTGGGCGACCCGATCGAGCTGCGCTTGATGTACGAAAGCGGCGCGACCGAGCGCATGGTCGTCGGCCCCGATATCCTGAGCGGCCAACGCGTGCAGTTCTTCATCCCCGGCGGCACGTTCCATACCGCGCGCATCGCGGGAGAGCGCCGCTGGTTCCTGGGCGGCTCGACTGAGTGGCCCGGCGTGGATCCGGCGCGCGACGTCGAACTCGGCGATCCGGAGAAGCTCGCCGCGGAGTATCCGGAAGCTGCCGAAGATATTCGCACCTTCCCCAAGCCGAGTTAGCCGCGACGATTGTGCCGATTGAAGCGCGGAACGGGCAGGCATAGCTTTCCGCCATGAAGCCCCACACGCTGCTCTACCTGATCCTGTTTATCGGGTTCTTCCCCGCGCTCTGGGGAGGATCGGCCTATCTCGACCGCATCTGGCCGACCACGACCGAGCTCTTGAAGGAGCGCGGCGAAGAAATCAGGGAAGAAGACATTCCGGATTAAGCTCGCGCCCTAGCGCAGCTTCTTGCCGTCGTTCTTGTCCCGGCGGCTGGCCACCCGCAGCATAAAGTCGTTCCCAGGCACATGCGGGAAGCCGCGGAAGTTCCGCGTGTTGGCGAATTTCAGCCGGCAGGTCGAGAACTGCTTGTCGCAGCCTGCCGTGATCCTGAAGCTGTCGTCTTCCGCGATGGCTTCCGCCGGGCGCTGCCACAGCTCGATCGTGACCCCGCTCGACGATTTCGCATGCAGCTTTACTTCGGCCGGGCGCCCTTCGTTGGTGCCCGTGAGCCATGTGACCAGCCCCCGCGTGAACCAGTTATTGGCGTAGCCGTCGAGGCCCGAGGCCGTGAAGCTGCGCGGGCTGGCGCCGAGGCTCGCGACAACACCGTCATTGGACGAGAACGCCGCCTGGTCGAGATCGACCTTGCAGCGCGCATCCCCGAGATCGGCGTCACAGCCATATTGGATGATGCGGCCTTGCGGCTGCTGCAGCTCATGAGCAAGCCCGCGTACCTCGCAGCGGAAATGGTGCGCCCCGCGCGCCACCTCTCCAAGATTGCCATAGCGCATCAGCACGCGCATGTCCGGTTCCGCCCAGTTCACCCGGTAGATCTCGATCAGCGCGTTGTCGAACAGGCCGGCGGCGAGGTCGGCCTCGCTTAAACGGTCGGACTGGATCGCGCCCTCCACGTCGAGCGTATCCACGTTGAGCCCCACGGCGCCGGTGATCTCCGAGCCGGTAAAGCCGCTCGCCGCTTCGAAAACGGTCCCGCTGAAAGTGAGATCGCGGTCGTGGTCCGTGAAGCCGAACGCCACCACGTCATTGCGCGTGATGCGCCAGCACCAGCAAAGCGTCGTGGCGCCCGTGTCCAGGTGATCCTGCAAGCCCGACGACAGCACCCTCACAGCCGCACCTCCACGATGGGAATCTGCGGGATGGAGCCGGCCTCGATTTCGCTCAGATCGATCTCCAGTTGATCGGTGTCGAAACGCACGGGCACGTCGAACTGGAAGCCCGCGGTTACTGGTGCCTCGGCCGGCGGAACATGCTCCGGCAGAAACGTCACCACCCCCGAGATGAGACTCACGAGGAAATTCTCCGAATCTTGCGGCATGCCGTCCACGGCGACGAGAACGCTTCCCGCCACCGGCAACTGAATGGTGCGCGTCCACGGCGCGAACGTGGACCCGTATGTCTTGCGCAGCTGGAACGCGGCGGTTGCGCCGTCCCCCACACCGATGGCCTGGTCGAGCGCCGAAGGGGTTTCCGACGGCGCGCACGATCTGTGGTCGGTCCAGTCTTTCCAGCGAAAACCGTGCAGCCGTCCGCGCCGCTCTTCGAAAAAGGCGATGACGATGTGCAGATCGTCGAGCGTTTTGACGCCGTAGCCCGCATTGTATCGCCGCTTGGAGTCCGCCCAGCGGCTGTTGCGCTCCTCGTGCCCGGAGCCGAGCACCACGATCTCGGTGCGCCGTTCAGGCCCGCCCCGCGCGCCGAGGGAGACGCGGGTGGGAAAGCGCACATCGTGAAATGCCATGGTGTTTTCTCTTTTTCGTCATGGCCGGGCGTGTCTTGAGCCTGCGCCCGGGCCGGCGAAGCCGGACCCGGGTGGCCATCCACGATTTGACCGATCAAAGATTCCGCTGACCGCGCCCGGCCACGCGGGCGAGCATGGCGGCGATCTGGCCTTCCGAGCGCCGGAAGCTCTCGGCGTCCCGGGTCGTCACATTGAACGTCACGTTGACCGGCGCCGCGCCCGCCTCGCTGCGGACCCCGAGCCGGCCGTCTCGCCCGCGGGCAAGCGGCAGGATCGCTTCCGGCCCCGCCTCCCCGGCAAGCCCGCGCCGCGACCCAAGCGGAAAGGTCACGGGCGATGAGATCACCCCGCCGCGGGCAAACGGAACCGGCGCCGCGGGGGCGAGCCCGGCGCCGCCCAGTAGCGCCGTCAAGCTGTCGCCGAACGTCCGGCTGATGGGGGCAAGCGCCGCTTCCAGCGTGTTCTGCGACAGTGAGAAAGCGAGCGAGCGCAGCACCTCCGACAGCGCCTTGCCTTTGAGCGACGCGTCGGTGAAGGCGCGGGTCAGATTGTTGGCGAAACTGTTGCTCAACCGGCTGGCGTCGGCCAGCGCGCTGCGCAACGGTGCGATATCGCCGTCGATGACGACGTAGAGCCCGTCATTGTTGTCGACCATGACTCTCCTTATCCTGTCATCGCCCGGCTCGACCCGCCTGCGGCCCGAAGCATGAAGTCGGATGACTCTGCGACAAGCCTTCGGCGGGCGAAGGGCCGGGCGATCCAGTAACCACCGCCGTCTCGATCACGAGGGTCATCGGCTACTGGATGCCCGCTTTCGCGGGCATGACACCGTCGGTGTCAGGATACGCCCCCATCAGCGCGGCAAGGTCACGGCGCGACAGAGGAGAGGCTACGTCGCCGAACGCGCCTTTCAGCGCGGCGTCGAACTCGCGCGGCGTCATGGCCCAAAACACATGTGGAGCCAGGCGCAGCGCGCCAAGGCCCGCCTTCATCGCGTCGCCCCAAGAAAAAGGATCGCGCTGCCCTACGCCGCCTTCGTCTCCAAAGGGCGGTCCCACTCCCCCTCCCGCGCCGCGGTGAACGTGGCTGCCAGGAGCCGCGCCACGATATCGACGAACCCGGCCGCGCCGCCGTCCACGCGCATGGCCGCGACCGTATGATCGTCGATGTCGTAGCCGGCGCCTCTTAGCCCCGCGCCGATCATCTTGATGGCGTCGTTGGCGGCGATCCGTCCGGCTTCGAAACGCACGGCGACCGCCAGCATGTCGTCTTCGCCGAAGGCGTGCTCCAGCTCGGCCAGCGCGCCGAGCGTGAGACACAGGCGATAGCTCTTGCCGTCCAGCGTGGCTTCGATCTCGCCGCGATGCCGATTGACCATATGAGACTCCCTTAAGCTGCATGCGTGAAGGTGAGCGCGCCGGCGGACTCCAGGCTCAGCTCGAAGCTCACCTCGCCGTCGTGCTGCCCGCCATATTCGAGCGCGGCGATTTGGAACGCGCCCTCGACCGTGCCGAAATCCGGCACGATCACCTGCCAGTCGCGCACCGTGCCGGCGAAGAAGTACTGGCGCAGCGTCTCGTCGGACGAGGCGTCCTTGAAGATGCCGCTGCCGCTCACGCGCGCCGTTTTGATGCCGGCGCCTTCCAACAGTTCGCGCCAGCGTCCGGCGGACTCCTGATCGGTCACGTCGACTGAGGCCGCATTGAAGGCGAGCGTCCGCGCTCGAAGCCCCGCCACCGTGGCGAAGCTGCCCGCGCCGTCCGTGTCCACTTTCAGCAAGAGATCCTTGCCCTTTTGCGCCGTCATGTTCGCTCCTCGCGTTGAGACAAACAAAAAGGGCGGCCGAAGCCGCCCACGTAATGCTTTGTCATTGCCCCGCTCGATCGGCCGTCCCGCCGCTATGCCAGCCGCGCCTCGACCTGCTTGCGCAAGGTGACGCGGTCGCGCGTCGAGACGCCGATCAGCTCGGCCACGCGCCACACCAAGTTCGACTCGAACTCGTCCACCTGGCCGTCGGCCAGCACCACCTCCCACAGCATCTCGACGACGCGCTTGCGGCCGTCCTGGTCGAGCTCGCGGCACAGCACGGATGTGAAGCGGTAGAGATCGACCGCGTCGCGTTCCCGTTCCGCGGATTCCTCGAAGAGCTGGCGCACCTCGTCCGGCTCGAGATCGAAGCGCGTCTGGAGCAGCGCCTTGACCTTGCGCTCCTCTTCCGTCTCGAAACGCCCGTCGATCCCGCCGGCCGTGATCAGAAGCGCGCCGGCGCCTGCCGCAGCTCCTCCTCGCGCAGATTTTTGGCGCGCGACGAATCCTGATCGACGCCCTCGACGAGATTTTTGAGCTTATTCCACAGCGACATCGGGCCTCCCTCTCGGCGCTAAAGGTCTTATCCGAGCAACGAGGTCCTACAAAACGATGATGGCCGGGACAAGCCCGGCCACGCTCAGTGACGCTCTGAAATAGAAAACTCTTAGGCCGCGGCGGCGTGCGCCGGCTCGGTCACGGCGCGATAGCGCACGATGCCGTGCATGGTCTCGCCGTCGGGATCGATGCGCGCCTCGGTGAACTCGTGGCGCAGATTGACGAGAAAGTGATCCTCGAGCTCCAGCGGCTGATTATGCAGCAGTGTGCGCAACGCCTGAATGATCTCATGCACCTGGGCGGCGCTGTCGGCGCGCGACCACACATGGAGCGTCAGGCTGTGCTCGTTGCCGTCCTCGGTGCCCGTGCTCCAATCGAGATTCACGGTCTGGCCGAGCGTGATGTAGGGAAACTCAGCGGCCGGAGGCGGGTTCGAGTAGATGTGCTCGCCGCCGAGAAGCGCGGTCAGCTCCGACGAGCCGGCCAGCGCCTGGTAGATGCTGCGTTGGAGAGCCCAACTTGCGGCGGTCATGTCACATCTCCTAACAGTCGTTAACGAACATGTAGGTGTCGAACGTCCGGATGCAAAGCCCTGCCCGGTCACAATTTTCGACCGCGCTTCACACCCTGTCGAAAGAGGCCCGTAGAGACTTTCTGAGACCTTGCTTAATGCGCGGTAAACGCGCGCGAAACGCCGGCCAAAGCCAGGGGGCCGCGGGGTGTCGCACGGTGCCGTGTTCAAGGAAACGCCCGGCCCGATGCGCGGTTCCGACCGCGACGGAAAGCCTGTCGCCACGGCTTTCGTCGATCACCGTCACCGTCTCCCCGAGACGCCCCGGCGCCGCGCGCGCCGCTTCCGCCGCGATGGCGTCCGCCTCCTGCCGCAGCGCGTGCGTGACGGCGCGGGCAAGGCCCCGGGCCTGGAAGCGCCGCGCGAGCGCGTCGAGACCTTTGATCGTGACGGTCACAGATCCCGCTCCTCGCACAGGCAGCGCAGCCACTGTCTCCGCGCGCCCTCGTCGATCACAGCGAGAATGTGGAGCACCCGCGCGCCGTGGCGGAAGCGCATGGCCGGCGTCACGCCCGCCCGGTAGCGCAGGGTGACGCCGTGAGTCATGCGCCCCGCAAGACGGCCTGCCTCGACGCCCTCCCCGCCACCGCTAAGCTCGAGCGCCGCCCATACGGTCGCGACGGTCACCCAGTCCTCGGTGAAGCCGCCCGCGCCGTCGCTCACCCGCTGCGCCTCTTCGAGCACCAAACGATGGCGTAAGTCGCCGGGCCCGGTCACAGCCGCACCCGCCGGTAAGGCTGCAGCAGACCGGCGGCGATCGCCGGGATCTCTTGCGGTCCGGCGCCGAGCTCGACCGGTGCACGGCCGTCGAACCAATGGGCCACGAGCAGCAGCAATGCTTGCCGGATCGGCTGCGGCACGTCGGCCGCGTCGCCATAGCCCGCCGTGAAGGCGACTTCGAACCCGTTGAAGGAACGCGTCGCCACAGATGGCAGGGCCGATGTCAGCACGATGCGCGCGGGCACGGACAACACATCCACCGCGTAGCCGTCCGCGTCGAGCACGGTGGTGCCGCCGTCTTCCGCATGCACGCGGACCGCGCTCACCGCCTGCACCGGCGTCAACGGCAGCGTGATGCAGCCGCGCTCCGGCCACGCATCGAGAAAATAGGACCAGCTCTGCGTAAGCAGCGCGAGACCGAGCGTGCGCTCGACGACCAGCCGCGCGGCGGCGATGAGCGAGGAGATAAGCGCATCCTCGTCCGACCCGTCCACGCGAAGATGCGCCTTGGCCTCGGCCAGGCTGATCGGCTCGGCGGCCGGCGCCGCCGTCATCACAAGCGCCATGACGATGTTCCTCGAAGATCTGCGCTCAAGGTGGCCAGAGGCCGGTAGCGCAAAGATACAAGCGCTCAAGCAGCGAAGCGGTAGCGCAAAGATACAAGCGCTCAAGTAGCGCAAAGCGCGGTAGCGCATGAATAAAGTGGCGGCCGCGTTCCGCGAGGGAGGGGCGCGAACAGCGGCCGCCGGCCCGGCCGGCCAGGCTTTGAGCAAACTTCTCCCCTCGTCATGCTCGGACCTTGCGCTCAAGTAGCGCGAAGCGCGGTAGCGCAACAAAATGATCCCGAGCATCCACTAGGGACTCTGCACCTTGTCGCACCGCTTCAATGGACCCCCGGGACAAGCCCGGGGGTGACGGACGAAAGGGGACAACCCCTAAGACGTGCCGAACTTCAGCAGCTTGATCGCGTCGAAATCCTGCACGCCGCCGCCGACCCGCTTGGTCGTGTAGAACAGGACGTAGGGCTTGGCGGAATAAGGATCGCGCAGCACGCGGATGCCGGCGCGGTCGACCACCAGATAGCCGCGGCCGAAATCGCCGAACGCCACCGCGAAACTGTCCGAGGCGATGTCCGGCATGTCCTCGCTCTCGGCGATCGGATAGTTCATCAGCGTCGGCGAAAGGTCCGCGCGCTCCGGCGGCTGCCACAGATAGTTGCCGTCCGCGTCCTTGAACTTGCGGATCGTGGCCTGCGTCGCCCGATTCATCACCCAATGCGCGTTGGCGCGATACTCGGCCTTCAGCGCATAGATGAAGTCGATCAGATCGTCGGAAGGGTTCGAGCCGTCGAACGCCCCGTCCGTGCCCGTGGCCACATAGCCGAGATTGCCCCAGCTCCACGAGCCGTTGGCGACCTTGGTGTAGTCGAGGAAACCCTTCGGCTTGTTGTTGCCGTCGCCGGCGACGAACGCCGCGCCCTCCTGGCTCGCGAACGCCAGCTGGATCTCCTCGGCCAGCCATTCGTCGATATTCACCGCGGAGTCGTCGAGCAGGGTCTGCGTCGCCGACGGCATGGCGTAGATCTCCATGGTCGGGAAGGTCAGCTCGGCGAGCGTCGGCGAGTTGGTCTCGTTGCGCGTCGCCGTCTCCGCCACCCAGCCCGTGGCCGGCCCCGTGATGGAGAACGGCTTCTTGTAGACGGACGCGCTCACCGTGCGGTTGCCGGCGATGGCGCGGATCGGCGAGATCTCCTTCACGCCGCGGATCACCGCGGCCTCCGTCTCCGGCGGCACCAGATACCCGCCGTCCGGATCGGAGCTCACCGACAGCGCCTTCTGCTCGATGGCGAGCAGCCCATTCGTCTCGCCGCGCCGCATATAGGTCTCGAACGCGGCCTTGTGTTGCAGCAGCGCGCCGGAGACACGCGTCGCGGACAGGCCAAGCTGCGGCCGCGCGCCTTTCAAGGTGAGCTGATCGAACGCCGCCTTGTGCTCGTCGAGCGCTCGGTTGATGCGGTCGAGCTTCTCGGTGGTCACCACGTCGGCGGAGACGTTCCGCTCGATCTGCGCAATGCGCTGGTCGTTCTCTTCCTTGAAGGCCTCGAACGAGCGCATGAACTCGTCGAAGGCGAGCGCCACGTCCTCGCCCGCGCCGCTCGCGGCCTTGCCGGCGAAGCTGCGGCTTTTCGTTTCGATGTCGTCCAGCGGCGCGCCGTGCGCTCCGAAAGCGTCCGTCTCATGCATCGCATGCACCTCTTGGTGTTCGCTCATGTCAGTCCTCTTCTTCTTGGGGGGCATAGTTGTTTGCGTCACCCCGGCGCCTGCCTGCGCGAACCGAAGCTTCGCTTCGGCGAAGGCAGGAAAGCCGGAGTCCACGTGTGAATCGGTTTCTGGATTCCGGCTTTCGCCGGAATGACGCTGAGCGCGGTAGGCGGCCGCGCATAGGCGCAGCCGCTCGCATCTTGATCGGGGACAGCCTTCTGCCCTAGCTCGGCGTATACCTACCCTCGTCCAACGCTCGCAACATACCGCGCGCGTCAGCCGCCTGGGGAAACTCGCCTTGATCGATGATCTTCTTCAGCGCTGCCCGCGCCGCATCGGGCGACACTGCTAAAGTTGCTGTCGCCGCATTTATCCGTACTTGCGCGCTGGAATGATCCAGCAGAGATAGGAGAGCATTCCTTTGATCACCTTCGCGCAACTTTAGTTCGTTTTCGATGGCGTTAACCTGCCGATAAAGGCGGTTGAATTTGGCGTTGTCGTCCTCGTCGATGGCGTCGTCCTGGCTAAGCCCGAGCATGGTGAATCGCTCGACCAGGCCCTCTACTGTAAGGCTATTAAGGTTCAACGTCGTCACTACGCAGCACCTCAAATTCAATAAGCGCGTCGATCCCGACCCGTCTGCGCTCGTTCCAACTCTTACCTCGCAGGTAGTCGCGCGGAGTCAGGCTTCCTAAGCGGCTATGCCGAAGGTTACCCCTACTGCGCCGTGAACCCGCCGTCGATGGTCAGCACCGCGCCGACCACGAAGCGCGCCTCGTCGGAAGCGAGATAGAGCGTCGCCGCGGCGATCTCCTCAGGCCGGCCCAGGCGCTTGATCGGCAGCCAGCCGCACGCCTCCTTCCGGCTCACGTGATGATCGTCGATCCAGCGCAGGAACATGTCGTCGGGAATGTCGAAGGCGCAGGACGCGATGGCGTTGATCGAGATGTTCTCGGCCGCCACCTGGAGCGCGGCGGACTTGGTCAGCCCGATGATGCCGCCCTTGGTCGCGGCGTAGAGGCCGTTGTCGGGCACGCCGGTCATGGAGCTGGTGACGGAGGCCTGGTTGACGATCGCCCCGCCGCCCCCTTTCCGCATCTGCGCGACCTCGTGCTTCATACAGTAATAGGTGCCCTTCAGATTGGTATCGACCACCGTGGCGAAATCCTCCGACGGCAGGTCCAGCGTCGGGCCCGAGATCTCCGTGCCCGCGTTGTTGATGGCCACGTCGAGCCGGCCGAAGCGCTTCACCGTCGCCGCCACGAAACTCTCCACGTCCGGCTCTTTCGAAATGTCGGCGTGCTGGTAGAAGCCGTCCGCTTTTAGTGCCTTCACCTGCTCACACGTCTCTTCCCCGCCCGCATCGTTGAGGTCGCACAGCGCGAGCTTCGCGCCGCGATCCGCGAAAGCATTCGCCAGCACGCGGCCGAAGCCCTGCGCGGCGCCCGTGATCAAAACGACCTTGTCCTTGAAATCGAGCATTGTGCGCTACGGCCTCCTGCTTCAGTGACTAGGTCGGCTCAGAAATTCCTTCATCAAGAGCCCAGAGCGCCATCCCCGCATCTCCTCTTTGAGGAAACACGCCCGACTCTGCGATGGCTTCCAGGAGCGCCCGCGCATCCTTTGGCGAAACAGCGAGGGTCGCGTTCGCGGCATTGAGACGGACCTGATCGTTCTCGTGATCGTATAGCGACAGGAGCGCTTGTCGCTGATCGCCGGGACGCCCTTTGAGCTCTGCCTCCACGCTCTCTAATCTCTGAAATAATCGGTTGAACCCGCTGGTGTCAGCGTCCAGAAGCGCATCGTCTTGAGCAACCGAAATACTGGCAAACTCGGCCACTAGCTCTTCGGCCGTCATGTCTGAAACACGGGGTGATCGCTTCATCGCTTAAGCACCTCAAACTTCATAAGTGCTTCTATACCAAGTTTCCGCCTCTCCTCCCACGTCCGACCTCGTAGGTACTCTCGCGGTTTACGGCCGCCGAAGCGAGGATTTCGTGTGTTGAACCAACCGGTGATCTCCTCGTGTCTTACGATCGGTATGCGAACGAGATTGTCGGAGGCGTCGATGGCTGATCGCGGAAACCCGTCCTGGTAGGCCGAGCCCTGCTCGACGATGTGATGAACCTGCGTCCCCGGTATTGTTTTGAAGACGTCTTCGTGCAGCTCTTCGAGCGTCTTAGTTGGGTTGATGTGGGTCTGGAGAACCTCTCGATATTCCCTTAGAACCCAGTCACCCACATCCAGCACGTCTAGGATCACCTCGATAGATCGAAAAACCTCGTCCTCTTGGATGAGCTGATCGACAAGCTTTGTCAGATTTCTCAGAGCGCGATTTCTTTCCTTCTCCGTTCTCGGTCGTCTCCGCGGGATACGCGGAAAGTCCCGCCGTTGGTTTCGCGGTTTGTTGGCTGCCAGGCGGACGCGTTCCGACGGACTGTCGTCAACATCGAGCAGCGTGCCCGGGCCGCTGGGAAGACGCCCTCCCGTGCCGCCACCGCCGTCGGTCCACTGCCCGCCTTCGGGATTGCCGGCCGGCACGCGCGGCTGGTTCGGGTCGTATCTCTTGACCGCGTCCCGCAGCGCCTGGAGCTTGGTCTCCACGACATACGCATGGAGCAGCCAGCCCGTGCGCCGAGCGCGCGCGAGGCCGCGCGGCCCGCGTCGAGTGAACGCATCTCTTGCTCTTATGACTTGGCGGGCGCGGCTAGCGGGCGCGCATCGCTTGGGCGCCGCGGCGGAAGCTGCGCGCCAGATGTGAGAGATCGCCCACCGAACCTGGCGCGGCGCGCCGCTTCACCGTCGAGACCCGCGCCTCGGGCAGCATCGGGAAGGTCACCACCGAGATCTCCCACAGATCGATCTTGTCGAGACGGCGGACGCCCGACGCGCGGTCCGTGCGCCCCTGCACCGTGCGGAAGCCGATCGAGAGCCCATCCAGCGCGCCGGCCCGCATCAGACTCAAGACTTCCCGCGCCCGCGTCACCTCGGGCATGAGGCGCCCGCGCGCGTGCAGGCCCCGCGCGTCTTCATTGAGCTCGAGCCACACGCCGATGGGTTCGTTGGGGTCGTGTTGAAACAACAGCTTGACGCCGCGCGCCCCGCGCGTCGCCAGGCTCTCCCGGAACGCGCCGGGCATCACCAGGTCATGGCCGAGATCGACCTCGTTGAACAGGCTGGCATAGCCGGAGAACGTGCCGTCGGCTTCCACGGATTTGAGATCGACGGGCGCGAATTTGACCTCGCGCTCCGGCGCCAATTCGCCAAAGCGTTGCAGCATCTTGTTGTCTTTCGTTTTTTTGCGCGGCGCGAACGCCGTGATCAGACGCCCTTCAGCGCCACCCCCGCGGTCATCAGCGCCCAGCCCAGCATGGCGACCCAGAAGGCGACCGCCAAAGTTGGGATCTCCGCGCCGATGATGCCGAGCACGCCGAGCAGATAGAGCGCGAACGCGATGATCGCGCAGAGCGTCGAGAGATAGAAAATGTTCTTGGTCGGTGGTGTGAGCCGCAATGCCATGATGAACCCCCCTTCGGTGAAGAACCTGCGCGAGGATAACATGGCGGCGGCTGCGGTCCCACCCGCGGGCGAGTTCAAGGCGGCGGTGCGGGCCCCATCACGTCGCCGCCGTCGACGGCGCCATAGCCGACCGCCGCGCGCTTCTCGTTGACGGTCAGGAAATCGGCGGCCTGCACCCGCGCCCACAACGCCTCGCGCTCGGTGCTCAAGGCCTCCACCGCGTCGAGATCTGGCTTGAGCTGCAGTGCCGGCGCCTCGACCGGCCCGCCGGCAAACGCAGGGCCAAGCCACGCCGACAGCGCCTTGGCCGTGCGGTTCACCAGCGGCAGCACGGTCTGCCGCCAGAACGAGCGGTTGGCCTCCGCGTAGTTCGCATAGGTATTGTCGCCGGGAATGCCGAGCAGCATCGGCGGCACGCCCAAGGCCAAAGCCACCTCCCGCGCGGCCACGTGCTTGGCGGCGATGAAGTCCATGTCCTTGGGTGAGAAAGACATGCTCTTCCAGTCGAGCCCGCCTTCCAAGAGCAGCGGTCGCCCCGCGTTCTTCGCGCCCTGGAAGCTATCCTCGAACTCGGACTTCAGCCGCTCGTATTGTTCCGGCGCCAGCTGACCCGTCCTTGGCGGTATACACGAGCGCGCCCGACGGACACGCCGAGTTGTCGAGCAGCGCCTTGTTCCAGCCCCGGAAGCATTATGCAGATCGATGCCGACCGCGGCCGGCTCGAGCGGGCTCAACCCGTAATGGTCGTTCAGCGGATGGAACAGCGCCATATGCAGGATGGGGCGTATCCCGCCCTCCTGCTCGAAGCGCACGGTCTGCCCGGCCACCGCATACTCGTAAGCCTCCGGCCAGCCGTCGGCCCCCGGCACCACCTTCATGCGGTCGGGTCGCAACGCATGCAGCTCGCGCACGCGGCCCTCGACCGCGACCGCCTCCAGATAAGCGTTGCCCGCCACCATCAGATGCCCGTACCAGGCCTCCAGCAGGTCCGGCCCGCACTGCATTTGGTTCGGCCGCGCGAGCAGCTGAAGCAGCGGATGCGCGTCGATGTCGTGTTGGCCGTCGTGAAGATAGAACGGCACGGAGGCGGCGGCCTCGGCGATCATGCGCACCGCGCGATAGACGATGGCCGTTCTTGGCGAAGCTTCCCGCGCAAGACTGGAAAAGTCGCGCGGCGTCCACACGGGATGCCCGCCCGCGGCGAGCGCGATGAATTTCGCCGTCTTGCTCGCCTTCGCTTCGAGTCCAAGGAAGCGACTCACAGTCTCGTGCAGTGTCACAGCAGCACCTCACCACAAAACACACCTC
>NZ_LPWD01000279.1 GCF_001723295.1 Methyloceanibacter marginalis | reverse complement strand
TCAGCACGGCGCGCCGTCGTCGCCATGGCCGGGGACGGTATCAACGACGCGCCCGCATTGGCGAAGGCGGATGTCGGGATCGCCATGGGCACGGGCGCGGATGTGGCCATGGAAAGTGCCGGCCTCACGCTGCTCAAGGGCGATTTGCGCGGCGTGGTGCGCGGCGTGAAGCTCGCTCGCGCCACCATGCGCAACATCAAGCAGAATCTGTTCTTCGCGTTTTTCTACAATGCCATCGGCGTGCCGGTGGCAGCGGGCGTGCTCTACCCTGTCGCCGGAATCCTGCTGTCGCCGATCGTTGCCGCGGCCGCCATGAGTCTGTCGTCGGTGTCGGTGGTAGGCAATGCGCTGCGCCTTCGCTCCATTGCTCTAGATAGGTGAACCCCGAGGGTTCTGCTGCGTGTTGCCTTAATAATAATAGGACTGTCTTCTGGCGCGTGTTACATGGCAACCTGCCTGATGAGCTTGCAAAATCGGCAGTTGATAGATGTTCAATCAAACTATTGGCGGCCATCGTCTCGGCTGCTGGCGCAGATAACTTGGTCCCATACATCATTCCCGAAAACCCGTAGGACTTTATTGGCGAGATCAAGTCCGACCGTGGTAACGTCGCTCATGAGTAGCTCCCCTTTAGCGGTGAGATGCTCTTAGTGTCTTCGCCACGCCCTCGCTGGGAGCGGTCACGCATCAATATTATAGTTGTTAGGCAGGACACACCTAGTCTCCTAACACCCATTTAAACAGGCGCGCTTTACTTTTCCGTTTGGCTGAGCCTCTTTAACCCATCCTGTGCGGGCTTATAATTCGGGACCTGCGCCAATACAGCCTTGAAATCGGCCAACGCCTTTTCGCGTTCGCCGAGGCCTTCATATGCTTTAGCGCGCTGACTCAGAACGCCAATGTTCGGTTTAATATTTAGGCCGCTCGTGTAATCGTCTACAGCCTTCTGAAATTCTTCCTTGATGAAATAAACGTCGCCACGAGCAAAATAGCACATCTCCGAGTTTGGGCTCTTCTCGAGACCCACATTGAGGTCCTCGAGCGCTCTATCGAAGGCGCCCTTTCGCACGAGAGCGAGCCCGCGATTGCAATAAGCTCGCGCAAAGTCTGGCTTCAACCTCAGTGTCTCGCCAAAATCCGCTATTGCTCGTTCGAGCTTGCCGGCCGCCAAGTATCCGATGCCGCGATTGAACCACGCTTCGGCGAAAGTGGGTTTCAAGTTTATCAAAAAGCTCAGATCGGCGAGCCCTTGGGCCACCTGACCTGACTGGATATAGGCATTCGCCCGATTCAAATAGGCTGCCTCATTGTCGGGGGCGATACTGATCATTTCGCTGAAAAGGTCGATCGCAAGATCCGCCTTTCCGGACTTCACGCACGACATGGCCTTGCGCAACAAGCTATCGAGTTGCGTTTGTTTTGTGTCTCCCAGCTCGGCAAGCGGCGGCACCCTACTGCATGACAGATCTTCGGCGGCGAGCCGGTCTGGACTGAAGACGACAAGAAATCCAACAAGTGCTATCCACCACATCACAATCTCCTTCAGTCCAGCTTGAAGCGGGCCTGCTCTGGCTTGTGCCCCGGCATCGTTAGTGTGATCACAACCGTGTCACCCGTTCCCAATTCCAAGCCACCTTCCCCTTTCAGTGCTGCTCCTGCGGGAGTCAGGGTGATTTTTTCCATCTCCCCGCCAGAAAGAACCGTCGCAGTTGCCTTTGCATCGGTGACGTCTTCGAGTTCGCCATCGTCGTGCAGGACATAGAGCGTCATCGACTGACCTTCCGTGATCAGCTCGACGTGATGGTGCCCGTTCGTGTCTCCCATCATGCCTCCGTGCTTGCCTTCATGATGATGTGCTCCACCTGCGGCAAGCGCAGCGCAGAGCATTGAAAAGGTCAGCAGCAGAGCTAGGGAAATTGATCTGAACATTTAATTCTCCTCATTCGGATTGATTAGAAGGCTTCGGCATGCACTGTTCTGCTTTCGATCGAAGTCAATTGCTCAAGCGGCTTCGGCCGAACAGCAGGAACAAGACAGGCGTGAGAAAGGCGTCGAGGAGCGTCGCCGTAATGAGTCCGCCGAATATGGTCAAGGCAACCGGGCTGAGAATCTCCTTGCCCGGCTGATCAGCGCCGATCATACGGCACAAGCGCGATGCCAGCGGCAAGCGCCGGCACAGGTCGGAGACGCTCAAGCGTGCCGCGCATGATCTCGCGGCCAAACTGCTCGTCCTCGAAGAGACCAGGTTGATATAGTGGCTGATCTTGAGGATGCCGTTACGTGTCGCGATACCCGTGAGCGTGATGAAGCCGATGGCACTGGCAACGGAGAGGGCCTCTCCGGCGAGCCAGAGAATGGCCACGCTCCCGATCAGCGCGAGAGGGACGTTTCCCATGATGATGAGTGCGAGGACACCGGAACGGTAGCGCGTGTAGAGCACCACGAAGATCAAGGACAATGAGACGAGCGAGAGCAAACCGATCAAGCGGGAGGCCTGTTCCTGAGCCTGAAATTGGCCTTCGAGACGGGTGAAGTAGCCCTGCGGGAGTTCGGATTGGTCGAGCACGGCTCGCAGGACTTCGATGATCTTTGCCATGTCTGAACCGTCCGTATTCGCCAAGATGGCAATGCGCCGGCGGCTGTCCTCACGAAGAATTTGGTTTGGCCCATCGGTTTCGACCACGTCGGCAACGGCGCTCAGGGGGATTCGTCCCGCAGGCGAGTCGATAAGCAGGTTGCCAAGCGCCTCCGTGCGGCGGTCGGCGTCACCAAGCCGCAAGACGACATCGAATCTCTTGGACTGATCGATGATCTGCGAAACGACCTGCCCATTGGACATTCGCTCGAGGGTCTCTGTCACTTGGCTGGGATTTAGGCCGTAGCGTTGTGCTTTGTCGTAGTCGGCGCGGACCTGGATTTGTGGGATGAGCACCTGCTTCTCGGTCTGGAGGTCGACAATGCCTGGAATAAGGGCGAGCTTCTCCTCCATCCGAGCGGCAAGACTTCGCAACGTGTCGTAGTCGTCCCCATAAATCTTCAAGGCGATCTGGGCGCGGACACCCGACAACATATGATCCAGGCGATGCGATATGGGTTGGCCCACGAGAATGCTGGCCGGAAGCACAGAAAGTCGCGAGCGTATGTCAGCGAGAACCTCTTCGCGGCTGCGGTCTGAATCGGAAAGATCGATGTCGACTTCGCTGTAGTGCACGCCTTCGGCGTGCTCATCGAGTTCGGCACGCCCAGTCCGACGGCCGACTGAGGCAACCTCCGGCACCTCGGCCACCAGCTCCTCGGCAAGCTGGCCGATGCGATCGGACTCCTCGAGACTTATTCCCGGCTGCAAAATAACGCTGACCAGAACCGGTGCTTCATTGAATGAAGGCAGAAAGGCACGCGGCAGCATTGCGCCAGCCCAAATCGCGAGGACGACGGCGACGGCGGGCAGCCCAACGACGAATGCCGGTCTGGCAAAACACCATTCAAGACCGCGGCGCTGCAGGTGCTTGAGAATCCTCACGACGGGACTGTCTTGCTCGGCAAGATGCTTCATGCGTGGGATCAACCAATAGGCAAGCACGGGCGTCACGGTCATGGAGACGAGAAGGCTGGCGAGAATTGAAATGATGAAAGCGATACCAAGCGGTGCGAATAGGCGCCCCTCAATCCCCGACAACGCGAATAGGGGAAGGAAGACGAGCACAATGATCGCCGTCGCGTAGAGAATGCCGCTTCGGACTTCGATTGAGGCATCCGCCACGACTTCTTCGGTGCTGCGGCCGTCACGCTCACCGGCAGCGCGATGTAGGCCCAGTCGCCGATAGATGTTCTCTACGTCCACCACCGCATCGTCGACGACCACACCAATAGCGATGGCAAGACCGCCAAGGGTCATGGTGTTGATCGACAATCCCATGAACTGGAAGACAATCACCGTGGTAAGCACAGAGAGCGGGATAGCGAGAAGCGAAATCGCCGTGGTCTGCCAATTGAGCAGGAACACGAACAACACGATGGCAACGACGATTAGGGCTTCAACCAAGACCTTCTTCACGTTCGCGATCGACGCCTCGATGAACGTAGCCTGGCGAAATTGCACGTTGTTGACGCTCACTCCCTCAGGCATGACCTCCTGCAAGCCCGGCAGCATGCGCTCGATCTCTTCGGTGATGGCCACGGTGTCTGCATTTGGCTGCTTCTGAATTGATAGAATTACAGCCGGTTTCCCGCTGAACCCTGCCTCACCTCGCTTTGGTCTTGGGGCGAATCCGACGTCTGCCACTTGTTGAAGCGTAACAACCTGGCCATCGCGGTGGGCGACGACGAGATTTCTCAGATTTTCGATTTTGGTTGTGCGTCCGATATTTCGGATCAGGTACTCGCGTGCCTGTAGATTGACGAAGCCACCGCCCGTACTGGTACCGAAATGACTAATCGCCGATTCGATATCCTCCAGACTGACATCGAGGGTGACCATGCGGCCCGGATCGGGAACTACGCGGTACTGGCGAACCTCTCCACCGATCGGGATTACCTGAGAGACGCCAGAAACAGTCAGAAGCTGGGGCCGTACGGTAAAGTCGGCGAGCTCACGCAAAGTCATGGCGTCCGCTGTCTCACTGGACATCGCGATGAGCATGATCTCGCCCATGACGGACGAGATCGGGCCCATCTGTGCCGCTACGTCGGCGGGTAGCTGCTCGCGTACGAGCTGGAGCCTCTCGGCGACCTGCTGACGAGCCCGATAAATGTCCGTCGACCAGCCAAACTCGATGTAGACGATGGAAAGTCCGACCCCTGAAACCGAGCGTACGCGCTCAACCCCGGACATGCCGTTCATCGCGGTCTCGATAGGAAAGGTGACAAGCAGCTCGACCTCTTCGGGAGCCAAGCCGTGAGCTTCCGCGATTAGGGTCACTGTCGGCCGGTTCAGGTCTGGAAAGACGTCGATCGGCAACTTGCTGAGGGTCAGGAGCCCGTACACCATGACCACCACAGCGGCGACCATGACGAACAGGCGGTTGGCGAGGCTTCCACGGACAATGGCGGTAAACATCGGCGGTCTCTAACGAACTTGGTTGACGAACTCGGAGCCGCTGACGACCACACGGCTGCCAGTCTCAACTCCTGCCGTCACCAGCACATCAGCGCCTCCCAGGGGTTCCGTCTTCACGGCCGTTGGCTGAAACTGCTCGGCGCTAACCTTGATCCAGATCTGCTCAAGACCGTTCGTCCCTCGAACGACGGCCGCTTCCGGCAGGACAATGCCCTTAACCGGCGCGCCCGATTGCACGACGACACGAACCTTCGTGCCGATAGCCCAAGCAGCGTCTGGCGCGGTCACCTCGAAGAATAGCGGTCGCGCCTGATGACGGAGCGCCGGGGCACTGCCTACATGCTTGATGGGAAAGGACTGGCCCTGATCGAGTACCGCGTGAGCGGCGGTTATCTCGTCGTAGTTTCGACTCGAAAGACCAATCGCCTCGATCCAAAGACGTTCTGGATCGACAATTTCGAACAGAGTATCGCGCGCATTGACCACTTGGCCGGAACGAACATTCGCAACGGAAATGATTCCATCCACCGGGGCCTTCAGCGCAATCCTTTGTCCCGACTTCGGCTCAAGGACCCGCTGCTGTTCACGCAAAGCGTCAAGTTCCGCCTGCGTGTCATCGATGTCCTTCTGAGCAACGAAATTCCCTCGAACGCCTTGAAGGCGCTTTAGGCGCTGCTCCGCGATGCGCAGCTTGCCGTCGACTTCGGCCGTCAGCTGTTCGAGGTAGCCTCGCTCGTAAACAGGCATCGAAGGGGCCAAGTACGCCAAAACGTCGCCTGCTTTGACGTGCTCGCCTACGAAGGCAAAATCTTCGCTCGCCAGCTCTATCGCGCCGTCCATCGGTGCTTGCACCTTCCCTTCGGATGCAGGATCGGCGATCACGGTCCCGATCAGCTCCTGGCCGGTTCGCGTGTTTGTGGCCTTGGCAACGGTGGTCCGGACGTTCAATAGGCGTTGAGACGGTTTTGGAAGAAAGACGTCCCCGTCCGGGAGCTTGCGCGGAACATAGCCGCCTGAGGTGGCCGACTCGTCGTGACCGCCTGGTCCATGATCATGACCAGATCCAGCAAATGCGTCGTCAGGAGTGATCGCGACAAGTGCAAGGACCAGAACAATGAGATGCGCGACGTGCTTCTTGCTGCTTACGACATCAAACTTGGGTCGAGGTCTCGAGGTTGACTCGTCTTCTATGCGCTCAGCCGGCGGAGCAACCGGGCGGAAAGCAAAGGCCAGAAGAAAGCCCAATAGGGAGGCGACTCCCATCAGAATCCACAACATGGGTTGAGCAAGCAGCGAGCTGCTCTGCGCGGGGCTGTGATCATCGCCTGTCCCGAGATCCAAGGTTCCGTTTAGCAGCTCGATCCTGTCGCCGGCCGTAACGACAAACGTGAGCGCCTTGGTTCCAGAGCCGGAAACCCATTCGGACTTGAGCAAATACGTGCCGTCGTCTGTCTGCTTCGCGGCAGTTGCCGGGATGTCGTAACCCGAAACCTCAATCGAGGCATTGTCGACGGGAGCGTTGGTGGCGCTCTCATCGAGATAAATCACCAATTCATCATCAATGACGACCGCGACAAGCTCCAATTCGGTGCCGACGCTTTCGAGACGTGGAACCTCCATTGAAGAACTTGGTGCGGTCCCCGGTCCGTGGTCGTGGCCTGCGCCAGCCCATGACGGCTGTGCCCAAGCGCCAATCAGAAAAAGAATCGTGAGGAGTCGAAGCATGCCCAGCTCGCAGTCTTAAAGGAGACAGCATTAGCGGCGAGCCAGAGCGGAGGCTTGAAGAGCTGACGGTCGTCTTTTGGCCGTTCAGGTCGCCAAAGCCAGTCTGGCGATCGCGGTGATCGCGCGCGCTCTTACGGGACGCACCGCGAGATCTATACGGCTGCGCGCGGAGGCTTGAACGGCGGATAAAGGACCGGACCGAGAGGCGACAGCGAGTCGCGGTCCACGCCAATGGCGGCAGACGCCGCAACAAACGCCAGGGGAACGTCACCCGGCGTCACGGCAACTGGGCCGTAGCAACTGACGTGAACATGGTCAGTGGCGTTCCCAGGGTCCTCATGGCATGACGTGTCGACGTGGCAAAACAGGACGTAAGTGCTGGAAGTCTGGGCATTCGGATGATGATGATGCTTTCCGCTCTCAGTCCCGAGGACGTGCGCTACCGCGACATGGTCGCCATGCGCCGCGTGAGCCATATAGCCGTTGAGGCCACCGCCCATCGCAGTCACGGCCACCAAAAATCGGGCCAGCCAAAGGCGAACGGAGAGCTTCATGCTGGGAGGGAGCCGCAGGGAACGCCAGAAGTCAAGCTCAAAGTCAGCACACGCGTCTCATGCAGGCTTCAAAGGGCGCCGGATAGCTCCCCAGACCGGCGGTGAAGCACCTTCCCCTTCATGCGCCACTCTTCGCTCTCTTTATTTTTGCTCTGCCCGGTCGCTTCGGCACATCGCGCGAAACGCGGCAGCGCCTGGGCGTCCCCTGCATTGCGCAAACAGCGCGATAGCGGTCGCAGAAACTGGCAGCTTCCTAGGCGGTCGCTTCGGGGGTCCTCAATTCGGAAATCGACTGGCGCAGGATCTGGACGGACGACGTAACGAAGACGCCTGCCATTATCGCGGCGACGATCAGGTCAGGCCACCTCGTCGCGGTAAGCCACACGCCGACTGCGGCGAGCATGACAGCGATGTTACCAACGGCGTCGTTGCGCGAGCAGAGCCATACCGATCTGACGTTGGCGTCCCCCTCTTTGTAGCGCATTAAGATCAGAACGCTCGTGACATTGGCGGCAAGCGCTAGGAACCCAACGACGCCCATGATTTCGGCTCGGGGAGCACCGACTATCAGGACGTGGTAGGCGGTGGCCCCCAGCACAAAGAAGCCCATCAAGGCAAGGCTCACGCCCTTTATGAAGGCGGCCCACGCTCGAACCCGCATAGCGGAGCCGATAACAGCCAGGCTCATGCCATAGGTTAAGGTGTCACCAAGGAAGTCCAGCGCGTCGGCCTGGAGCGCGCGCGAGCCGGCCAAAGCTCCTGCACCCATCTCGACAAAAAACATCGTGGCATTGATTACGATGACCAACCAAAGCCGGCGCTTGTAATCCGGGGACAGCCCCTCGAACCGATTTTCGTTTCCACAGCAGCTTACACTCATGCCGGGAACATAAGATGCTAGAAAGAAATGACCAAGCCCCGGTGGGACTAAGGTCGTGCCGCTATTGTGGTCGAACTAGGGGTCGGGCTAACCGGTTTTGCTCAGGCTGTCATGCGACGGCTTCATCGGCTGAGCTTGATTAGGCCACGGAGCGGGAGGCGCTCGCAGCGGAGCTAAACGAATCGAGACCAGGAAGTAGGCTGGCCTCGCGCCTACGGCAGGACGGGTGACTTCCTTACGGGGCAACGTGGTCGGTTCTCGTGACTACATCCTCTGCAATTTGATGCTGGGCAAGGCCCCTTGGTGCCAGCTTGGGTGCATTGGTCCATGCAGAACCCACAAGGCCAATACCAGTGCCAAGAGCGCCATTATGAGCAGGAACCATAATAGCTTTTTCACCATAACCCTCCGCAGGATCTCTTCGAGGTATCCCAAATAAGCATCATGCACCTGTAAAACAGGTTCATTGACGCGGACAATCTCTATTGATAACTATTTGCAGGACGGTTCCTCGTAGGAGGATGAAAAGGGAATGTGGAAGGGCTAGGAGCGCTAGCCCGGCCGCAGCTGCCCCCGCAACTGTGAGCGGCAAGCCAAAGGCCACAATGTCACTGGGGCAAACCCGGGAAGACAACCTTTAGGCAGCGACCCGCGAGCCAGGAGACCTGCCGTCATAGGGCCTTGATCGGCGCCGTGCGAGCGGGTGGCTTGCAGGGCGAAAAGAAGGGAAGCGCTGGTTCGCGCTCCATCCGTGAGGGCTTTGCGCCGCAGGCGCCCTGAAGGATGGAGTGCTTTGTGAGAGCGGAACCAGCCGTCTGTGTTCTCAGCATCATGCTCATTGGTTCTTTTGTGTCAGCTCACTCTTCGTGGGCCGACCAGATTCACCACCCCCACGCCCGTCTCCCGGATGGCGTTCCTGAGTTGCCGTCTTGGCTGCCTGAACCTTCGATCGCGGCGAGCCTCCCAAGCTATGGAGATCCGCATGGAGTACGGAAGGCCCTCGCCAGCAAGGGGCTTACGTATGGTCTGGCCTACACCGGCGATGTGTTGGGCAATGTCTCCGGTGGAGTAAGACAAAGCACACACTATGCGGGGCTTCTCGAGGGCTATCTAGACGCCGATGTTGAGAAGCTCGCCGGTGCGCCAGGACTGAGCTTCCACGTGGACTTCTATCAAATCCACGGCACCAGCATCACCGCCGAAAACATCGGCAGCATTGTCAGCGTGAGCAATATCGAGGCGTTGCGTTCCACACGCCTCCATGAGCTTTGGCTTGAGCAGGCCTTTCGAGATGGGCACGCCTCGATCCGTTTCGGACAATTGGGCGCTGACAGTGACTTTCTCATCTCCGAGATCGCCACGCGATTCATCGCCTCTACGTTCGGCTGGACAACTCTGAGCTCCGACAATCTCCCCTATGGCGGCCCCATATATCCATTTGCCACACCCGCGGTGCGCCTAGCGCTCAAGACTGAGGACCACCTTGGCCTCAAGGTCGGGATCTATGAAAGTGATCCAGCAGCACCCTGCGCCGAAGGTCTCGATCCTGGACAATGTAACGAGGATGGTCTCGACTTTCGCTTGAATGATCCACCCTTGCTCTTCGCCGAGGCAGCATATTCCTATCAAGGAGCTGATGCGTGTCCCCTAGGCACGATCAAACTTGGCGGCTGGTACGATTTCGGCAAGTTCGATGATCAGAGACACCCGCCGGGGGAAGGATTCCCCGCATCTCGTCACAAAGGAAACGAAGCGATTTATGTGGTGCTCGATCAAGCCCTCTATCGGCCCGACGGGCAATGCAGTGCAGGGGGTGTATCCGCATTCGCTCGGGTGATCATTAGCCCGGCCGACCGCAATCAGGTCGACACCTATGCCGATGTCGGCATTGTCCTCGACGGATGGGTGCCGGGCCGTCCCCACGACGGCATCGCTCTCGGCGTTGCGTATACCGGCATATCGGACGATGCGTCGGATTTCGATCGGACATCAGGGCTATCTGTAATCCGCGATTACGAGCTCATTTTCGAGCTGAACTACGTCGCAGAGATTGTGCCTGGCTGGGCAGTACAGCCGGTGCTGCAATACATCCACAATCCAGGAGGTTCTGTGCCGGATCTCGCCAATGATATGCCTAATCAAAGAATCGAGGATGCCTTCGTCGTTGGGATGAGAAGCATCATCAATTACTGATCGCGGACCATTACATCGTGCAAAACAAGTTTTTTTTAGTAGGGACTCAGTTTGGGCGGTGCAATTCATACATTCTCTTCGACGCGGGAAGTTGGGTGGGACAAGTGAGTTTTACTGAAATCACGCATTCAACGCAGACCGTGAGCGAGGAATTCGCCCATGTGAAGGGCGGGCTCTTTCGACATGGTTTGGCGCGTCCGACCGGATGGCACGGCGCGGCTCAGAGAATCATCGCCTACTACTTGGCCATCTGTGCTGCGATGCTTCTTGTTAATCACCATGTTCATGAGTGGCCCGATTTTCAACTCCTAAATCCGTCTGAGGAGCCCGCCTTAAGAGAGCCTCCTAACCGCTTATACGGTGTACTTGAGCAGTTGCTTTTTGTGATACCTGCGCGGGACGGGGAGCGGCCCTCGAACTACTTTTGGGAAGGACTTGGCCGATCGGGTAAATTCATGACTGGCGAGGATTGAGTCACGTGGCCGGAATTGAAGCGCTTGCCCATCCTGCCACTAGTGACAGACGCGCTGACCACTAGCGGAGCGGCCGTTCTCGCCGGGGTGGAGGAGTTGAAGAGTGCCTTGATTTGACCTCCAAGGCTCTTAGCTTCACCGCATGTAGGTAACAGCTGAGCCATTGATGAATCTGACCTCCCGGGCTCGCAAGGTCGCCATTTCTGCGTTGATCGCCTTGGTTCTGCCAGCGTGGGCTGGAGGTGGCTTGCCTCTCGTCTGGTGTGTAGGTCCGAGCGGGCATAGTTCGGTCGAGATGATGGGGCTGGGCGATTGCCACCGTGCGCCAGCGTCCGACCCCCATGATGGATACTCCGGCGCGGGAAAGCCCGGCTGTACGGACTTCACCCTATGGAAACAGGCGCAGACACCTAGAGAGCCCGTCGTAGGCACATCGCCTCTGCCGGCTCCGCCCACACCGGCGGTACTCACTCAGGCTATCCAGGCCGATCCTGAACGCCAGCTGCCATTACGCTGCTCTCAACCTGATTCCATTGCGAACCAGCTCGCCCAGCTTCGAACCGTCGTTCTGCTGATTTAGCTCTCCCCACTTGCAGGTACTACTGGCAGGCGCCGTGGGCGCGCGGCCGAGAGTCGTCGTGTACCCGGGGGGGCGGAGATGGCAGCAACTATCATAAGACGCCACATTATCGTGATTCTCATGCTTTCGCTGACGGCCTGCTACAGGCAGTCGGCGACCTATTTGGAAGGGTCTCCTTCTGCTTTGGTCGTGGATGATGATCTGTCTGCCGCCGAGGCGCAGATCGTTGCCTCGCCCGGCGCTACGGATGCCATTGGGTACACGGGCGCCCAGGTGTACTCCGTTTCGCCGAGCTACGAAGGTGCACTCACTTTGCGCGAAGCCGTTCGTCGTACCCTCAGATTTAATCCCGCCTTGGAGGCGGCAGCAATCGAGGTTGACGCCAAACGGGCCGAGAGCGTCCAAGCAGGTTTGCGGCCGAACCCGGTCATCGAGGGCGACGTGCAGAACGTCGGACAAAATGTACAAGAGGCTACGCTCGAGCTTTCGCAAGTCATTCTTCTCGGTGGAAAACGTCTGAAGCGCATACGCGCCGCCGAGCTCGACGTTGGCGTGGCGGGTTGGGATTACGAAGCAGTGCGTCTGCGCGTAGCGATCAACACTGCCGAAGCTTTCGTCGATGTTCTGGCAAGTGAGAGCCGAATCAAAATTCTGGGTGAACTCCTGGGCGTCGCTAAACAACTGAAGAATGCTGTGAGCGAGCGTGTTGATGCTGGCACCATAAGTGTCATAGAGCTTAAGCGAACTGATATTGAAGTCATAAGAGCACAGGCTTTGCTGGATCAAGAAAGAGCGCATCTCGCCATATTGAAGCGGAGACTTGCTAATAATTGGGGCGCTAGGAGTGCGGACTTTGGCTATGTGCAAGGAGATTTGGCCACGACAAACCATCTGCCTTCGCCCAGTCAACTGAGTGTCTTTCTATCATCTAATCCCGACGTCGCTCGTTGGACCACGGAAATGATGCGGAGGGAGGCTGTCTTGAACTTGGCAAAAGCCAATCGAGTGCCAGACCTCACCGTTGGCGCGGGGGCACGGAACTTGAGGGACGGCAACGAAACTGGCGCGGTCGTCGGTCTCTCTGTTCCTCTACCGCTGTTCGATCGGAATCAAGGGAACATCGCAGCAGCGCAGACCCGCCTCTTCAAAGCGCGGCGGGAGAGCATGGCAGCAAGGATTGATGTGAATTCCCAGCTCTTAGAAGCGTATGGCGACCTCGTGGTTGCATCGGAACAGCTCAAAGCCTTGGAAAAACAAATCCTGCCTACCGCCCGAGAAGTCTATGCTGATATCGAACAGGGCTACCTGGGTGGAAAGTTCAATCTTCTCAGCGTGTTGGACGCGCAGCAAACCTTGTTCTCTACGCGTCTTGAGATCGTCAATGCTAGGGCTGAATTTCACAAGGCAAAAGTGAAAATCGAGGCTCTGATCGGCCGGGGTCTCTATGACTTCTAGCCAAAAAGCGACGAAAGGACTTTCGCTAAATCGTCCGCTAGTGGAGCAACGATTTCGTCGCGCGCCTCGCGGCGATCGCTCTCGCACTTTGGCTTCCGTCCACGAGAGGTCGCAGTGGCCGACGATGGCCCCATTGCCTTGGAAATCGAGCGCCCGGCGGAGGTCAAGTTCGATAGTGACCTTGTTTAAGTCGTTGCTGGGATGTGGGATGCTTCTGGTATCGCTGGTCGTCGTACCGGCGTCAGGCGTAGCTGCGCCAAGCAGATGCACGAGCCTTCCATTCGTTGGGGACGAGCTAACGAAGGAGGATCGCATCAAGGCCCTCATGCAGCGTGGTGCAGCCTGCGTTCGAGAACGAAACATGGCTCAGGTGATCGCGACCTTCAGTGAAGTGATTGGTTTGGATCCTAACAATATCGACGCGTACATTAACCGTGGGAGTGCTTACGTTCGGAGCGGCCTCGTCGAACTCGGATTGGCCGATTTTAGCCACATCATCCGCAAGTATCCGGGGGTTGTGCAGGCGTGGTACAATCGCGGCACTGCGTTTCTGGCGGCAGCGCAATATGACGCAGCGATTGCTGATTTGAGTGAGACGATACGGCTAAAGCCAGATTTCGCGCGAGCATACTGCAATCGCGGCTTGGCCCGCTTGAGGAAGAGTGACTACGAGGCGCCCTCAACGACTTCGAGCAAGGCCTAGCAGAAGACGCTCGCATGCCAGTGTGCTACTTTGCCCGAGGCGAAACTCGCTACAAAGAGGGAGAGTATGAGGAAGCCGTGAAGGACCTGACGAAGGGGCTCGAGTTGTCCCCGGCGCCTCAAGGATATGAAATGCGTGCAAGAGCTTTTGAACATTTGAGTATGTCGAACAAGGCGCTCTCCGATTATAAGGCGGCGCTAAGAATGGCGCCAAACTACAAGAGTGCGCAGGAAGGTCTGGAACGCCTCAGCCAAAAAAAAGACTAGGGCGCTATCAGCCTCGGAAAGCAGCGGGCTTCAGTTAAAGAATGGCTTTTTGGGCCATTATGTCAATTGGGCGCGTCCGATGAGCGCTAACTCAAAGCATATGGTGGTGCGTCGGTGTTCAACACGTCTGGAGAAGTTCAGCTTGACATTTTATCGCGGGCATTGAGTGTGACCTCATGAGCCACATTTTTCCGATACTGATCCGGGCTTTTCTAGCTGCTGCTTTTGTGCTTGGCGGCGTGATTACCCATGCGAATTCAGTGGTTCATGCAAGCGCAAGCGATTTTGGGTCTCACGAGCATTTGACCCATGCTGGAGCCACGTCCGACTCGGTCGATTTTGGTCACACAGACAAGGGTGACCCCAGCCGCACACTTGGCCTTTGCATCGATGCGCATTGCTGCACGCCCGGCGTTTACACAACCGCCCAAGATGTCCAGCGGCATTCACCTAGTTGCGGCAAGTTCGTTTTTGAGCTCTCGTCGAACTATGCGCTATCCGTCGCTCTTTCTCTCCTAAAACCTCCGCGCGCCATTACCTGACCGCGCGCCGGCACTTCGTCCGCCGCGCCTTCTGCACGACTTGCAGCAACTGTTGGTGAGTCGCGTCACGCGTTGACGCTCGGGTCCTTCCAACAGGGCGACTCGACTCCTCTTGCTGCTTACTCAGCCTTGCAGCCCAGGTGTATGAACCATGCGCAACCGATTATTTCTCTTGCTACTAACTTTGTTATCGACTTCGCTGCCGGCGCTCGCGGCACAGCCACAGTGTGATGTCACGCCGGTTGACTCCTCGCTCCCCGACAGCGACCGCGCCGAGCAGCTCGCCAATCGTGCCTTCGCCTGCCTCCGAGACGGCAAACCCCTCCAAGCAATCGCGCTATTCAGCGAGTTCATTGGGCTCCAACCGGACAATGCCCAGGCGTACCTCAATCGTGGCAGCACGTATGTGAGTATGGGCCAGTTCGATGCAGGTTTTAGCGATTACAGTCACGTTATAGAGCTTGAGCCAAGCCGCTTCGAAGGATGGTACAACAGAGGGTCCGCTCGTGTCGCCGCAGGTCACTACGATGCAGCAATTTCCGATTTGACGGAGGCGATCAAGCTAAAGCCAGACGTAGCTCGTGCATATTGCAACCGTGGCTTAAGCTTCCTGCGCAAGGCCGAACAGAGAATGGCGCTCGCCGACTTCGAGAAGGGTCTGGACCTCCAAGTCGACATGCCTCTCTGCTATTACGGCCGTGGCGAGATCGAATTATCAGATGGCGCGTATAGCGAAGCGATCGACGACCTGAGCCGAGGCATCAACATCAAGCCGACCGCCGAGGCGCTGGTATATCGCGCCACCGCATATGAACAACTCGGCGAAAGCGACAAAGCCCTTAGAGACTATCGGAGCGCCCTTTCATTGAGTCCCCGTTTCAAGGAGGCGCAAACTGGACTCGCGCGCCTTACGAAGAGCAACAAGGAATAGACGCACCAGCATGCAGAAAAAAATCATAATTTTCTCAGTCGGGGTCACAGGCATTGCGCTTGCCGTGGCCGGGATTTTTGTCGGTCCTCCAGAAGGCATTTTCTATGACCCAACGAGGCAGTCGGAGATCGTCTCACGGAGCGAGTCCCGCGTGGACCATGCCGAACATGGCGATCATTCGGGCCACGGCCATGACGAGGACCAAGCCGCAGGCTCGTCCCAAGCCGATGGTCACGCAGAGGGTGCACAGGGCGGCCAAGAGGATCCGGACCACGGCGGAGAGGCAAAACAGCCCCTCGACGATAAGTCCAGCCCCTCAGAGGCGGAGGGGCACGGGGCCCACGAAGGTCACCAGGATAATGACAAGCATGATGGGCAAGATGAGCATAATGATGATCACGGCGGCGTCGATCTGACGCCAGATCAGATGGACGCGTTCGATGTCCGAACAGCGACCGTCTCTGGCGGACCGATCTCCGTCACGATCGAGCGCCCAGCCGAGGTTGTCTATGACGAGAATGCGTTGGCGCATGTCGTGCCGCGGGTGCCGGGCATCGCCCGAACGATCAACGCTGCAGAGGGCGATGAAGTTTTAGAGGGAGAGGTGCTCGCCGTCTTGGAGAGCCGCGAGTTAGCGGATGCCAAGGCGGCCTACTTGGCGAGTCTCGAGCGGTTAACCTTAGCCAAGGAGAACTTTGCGCGGGCTGACGCACTGATCGACAAGCGGATCGTCTCCGCGGAAGCTCACCTGGAAGCCAAGACCGACTATGCCGAGGCGCGCATAAATCTGCGCAACGCGCGGCAGAAGCTGTTTGCACTCGGTATCGGCGAGGCTCGCCTGAACGAGATCACGGAGGAAGACGAGGCGGACCTCACCGAGTATGTCATGCGCGCACCTCTCAGCGGGACGGTTGTTGCCCGTCATTTGACCAGGGGGGAGTCGGTGCCCACGGACCGTGAGGCGTTCATCATTGCAGACGTCTCGACTGTCTGGATCGATATCAGCATCTATGCTCATGATCTTGAGCGCGTCGAGTCGGGGCAGACGGTGACCGTCGTTACCGAGGGCGGACTCGAGACGGAAGGGAGAATTGGTTTCGTCACGCCCAACGTCTCCGAGGAGACCCGTACCGCAAATGCCAGGGTGTTCCTGGCGAACGAGCCGATGCGGCTAAGGCCGGGCATGTTTGTTACCGCTCGCATTGCCGTTTCCGAGGAACCTGCAGACGTGCGTGTTCCGGCTGCAGCCCTGCAGAATCACGAGGGGCGTGATGTGGTGTTCGTCAAGGACAAGGAGGGACGCCTCAATCCTCGACCCGTGACGCTTGGCCGGCGTAATAGCCATTATGTCGAGGTGCTCGCCGGGCTCAAAACGGGCGACACGGTTGTTACCGACGGCGCCTTCATCGTCAAGTCGCAACTCGCCAAGTCGGGCTTTGACGACGGTCACAACCACTAGATCGCCCAGAAGATGCATACCTTCCTCGAAGCTATTCTCCAGCAGCGTTTCTTGATCTGCATCTTGGCCGTTGGCGTTCTGGCGGCAGGTCTCCAAAGCTACCGTGACCTCCCCGTTGACGCGTTCCCAGACGTCTCGCCGACGCTCGTCCAGGTGTTCACCGAGACGGAAGGGCTCGCGCCCGAGGAGGTCGAGCGATACGTCACCTATCCGATCGAAGTGGCGATGAACGGTCTGCCGGGGGTGACAACAATCCGCTCCATCTCCAATTTCGGCCTGTCTGTCGTAAACGTCTATTTCGATGACGCGACGGACATCTATTTCGCCCGCCAGCTCGTGGGCGAGCGGCTGCAGACAGCCCGCGAGGAAATTCCAGACGGCTTCGGCGAGCCCGAGATGGGACCGATCAGCACGGGCCTCGGCCAGATCCTGTTCTACTACGTCGAGGACACCGCCGGCACGCGCACGCCGGAGGAGATGCGTGAGATTCAGGACTGGATCATCAAGTTCAACCTGCAGACGGTCCCGGGCGTTACCGAGGTGCTGTCGCTTGGCGGCGAGGTCAAGCAGTTCCAGGTTCAAGTCGATCCGCAGGCGCTGCTCCGTTACAAGCTCGGCATCGGCGAGGTAGTTGACGCGGTGCGGGCGAACAACGGCAACGCGGGCGCCCAATACATCGTCAAGAACTCAGAACAGTATCTGGTGCGCTCGATTGGCTTGGCGAGCGGCATTGCCGATATAGAGGACACAATCCTCAAAGTGGTCGATGGCGTGCCTGTAAAGGTACGCGATGTCGGAGAGGTGAAAATTGGCGGCGAAGTCCGTCAAGGGCTGGCCACCAAGGACGGTAAAGGCGAGATCGTCGCCGGGCTCGTGCTGAAGCTCATCGGCACAAACACCTCGAAGGTAATCGCCGATGTGAAGGCGCGCCTCGACAAAATCAACGATGCACTCCCCGAAGGCGTGCGAGTTGTCCCCTATTACGATCAGTCGAAGCTCGTTCTCCGCAGTGTCGAGACCGTCAACTCAGCCCTGGCGCAGGGGGTCGTCCTTGTCGTCCTAGTGCTCCTTGCCTTCATGGGTGGCCTGAGACCTAGCCTAGTGGTCGCCTTCGCAATTCCGTTCTCGATTTGCGTCGCCTTCATCGTCATGCGGGCGACAGGGCTCTCGGCCAACCTCATGTCACTCGGCGGTATCGCGATCGCCATCGGCATCATGGTCGACGGTGCAATCGTCATCGTCGAGAACGTAGACCGCTACCTCAGGGAGAAGCACGCCGCCCTGTCGAAACGCCAGATCGTGGCGCGGGCCTGTGCCGAGGTCGTCCGCCCAATCGCCTTCGCAATCGTGATCATCATCGTGGTGTTTCTGCCGCTGTTCACCCTTCAGGGCTACGAGGGCAAGACCTTCCGCCCGCTCGCCTTCACGGTGTCGCTTGCCATGCTGGGCTCGTTGATCTTCGCCATTTTCGTGGCGCCCGTCCTGTCGGAGATGGTGATGAAGCGGCCCGGCCCCGAGAGCGACGGCAAGGTCGGTCTCCCGGACCGTCTGGTGAACGGCTTGATCGGCGCTTACCGGCCGCTGGTAGCACTCTTCGTGCGCGTCAGGGCTCTCGCCATCGCGCTTGCTATTGCGATCCTCGCAGTAGGACTGATCATCTTTCCGAGGCTCGGGTCGGAGTTCGTTCCTCGGCTGAACGAGGGCGATCTTTTGGTGCGCGTGACTATGGCGCCCTCCATAGCATTGGAGGAGGCTCGCGACACGATCTCGCGTTTCGAGCGGCGGTTACTTGAGAGGTTTCCGGAGGTGGAACGCGTGGTGACGCGTGTCGGACGTGGCGAAGTCGGCGCCCATGCGGATCCGGTGAACAATGCGGAGGCCTTTGTCGGTCTGAAGCCGCAGGAGGATTGGGCGAGCGACCGCACACCGGAAGAGCTGTTCGCAGCCATGAGCGAAGCGTTTGAGGACTTCCCTGGCGCCAAGTTCAACTTCACGCAGCCGATCGCCGCTGCCGTCGACGAACTCCTCACCGGCACCAAGGCCGAGCTCGCCATCAAGCTGTTCGGGGAGGACCAGGACGTGTTGTTGGAGAAAGCCGGGGAAATCGAGCGCGTCGTGCGGAAGATCCCGGGTGCAGCGGATGTGCAGAAGGATCAAGTCACTGGTACGCCACAGCTCCAGATCAGGGTCAACCGCGGGCAAATCTCCCGGTACGGCCTCAATATCGAGGACGTGCAATCGGCGGTACGCACGGCGATAGGCGGCGAGACGCCGGCCAGGTTTTCGAGGGCGTACGGCGCTTCGACATCCTCGTTCGTTACGACGAAGAAGCACGCAATACGCCCGAAGTCATCCGCGAGCTCGTCATCCGCACCCCCGCCGGTTTGCTCAATCCCGTTGCGTCAGGTGGCCGAGGTGACGGAGATCGTCGGCCCGCGCCAGATCACGCGGGAGAATACCCAGCGCTTCATCACGATCCAAACCAACGTAAGGGAGCGCGACATCGGTTCATTCGTTGCCGAGGGACAAGAGCGTATCGCCGAGGCCGTAGATCTGCCTCGGGGTATATCGTCGAATGGGGGCGGTCAGTTCGAGCTTCAGCAGGAAGCTAACCGGCGCCTTGCCATCGTGGTGCCGATCACGCTCGGGCTCGTGTTCTTGCTCCTGTTCATGAATTTCGGCTCTTTACGCGCCTCGCTGCTGATCATGCTCAACATCCCCTTGGCGCTGGTGGGTGGCGTGGTGGCGCTATGGCTTTCTGGCCTCAACCTCTCCGTGCCCGCCTCGGTGGGCTTCATCGCCCTGTTCGGCATCGCGCTGGAGAACGGCATGGTGCTCGTCACCTATCTCAATTGGCTCGTGGCCGAAGGGAAGTCGGTGGACGAGGCAAGCGTTCAGGGCGCGTGCATGCGCTTACGACCGGTGCTAATGACCGCACTTACCACGGCTCTTGGGCTGATCCCGCTGCTTTACGCCACCGGTGCGGGCAGCGAAGTACAGGCGCCGCTCGCGACGGTCGTGGTCGGAGGACTTGTAAGTTCCACGATCCTCACGCTTCTGGTGATCCCCGCCGTCTACAAGTGGTTCGTGCCCCAACCTTTGGCGGACACCATCCTTCCGGATAGAGCCGCGCGCCGGCTGAATAGAGCGGAGAGAAGGCAACCCCTCCGATAACGTCCTCCTACCAGCGCGCCTTCAAGGTCGCGAAGGCCTGGGCGGGAGCACCGTATGAGATGTTGTTG
>NZ_LPWD01000278.1 GCF_001723295.1 Methyloceanibacter marginalis | reverse complement strand
CCATGGAGCCATTGCGACGTCTTGAGCCAGGAGATGAGAAGCGGGGTGCCGACGCTATAGGGCAGGTTGGCGACGAGGCGCGCACGGGCGCCGAGAGGCAGGGCCGCGTAGTCGATCTCACGCGCATCGCCGGCAACGATCTCCAGCCGGCCCGGATAGGCCGCGGCAATCTCTTGGAGCGCCGGAACGCAGCGTTCGTCGCGCTCGATGGCGATGACCTTTGCCGCGCCTTCCAGCAGCAATGCGCGCGTGAGCCCGCCCGGCCCGGGTCCCACTTCGACCACGGTGACGCCCTCGAGCGGGCCCGCGGCCCTGGCAATGCGGCGGGTCAGATTGAGGTCGAGCAGGAAGTTCTGGCCGAGGCTCTTCTTGGCGGTGAGGCCGGCGGCACGGATCACATCGCGCAGAGGGGGCAGGCCGTCGGGTGTGGTCACTTGGGTCAGGCCTCGTCGGTGGCGGTCTCGCTCATGGCGGAGGCCAAGCGCAGCGCCTCGATGAGACTGCGCGGATTGGTTTTACCGGTGCCGGCGATGTCGAAAGCGGTGCCGTGGTCCGGCGAGGTCCGCACGAAGGGAAGCCCCAGCGTCACGTTCACCCCCTCCTCGAAGGCAAGCGTTTTGAAAGGCACCAGTGCCTGGTCGTGATACATGCAGATCGCCGCGTCGTAACGCTGGCGCGCGGCCTCGTGGAACAGCGTGTCGGCGGGGTAGGGCCCCGACACGTCGAGACCTTGGGCTTGCGCTTCGGCGATGACCGGCTCGATGATTTCCACCTCTTCGCGGCCGAGGCTGCCCTGTTCGCCGGCGTGAGGGTTGGGGCCGCTGACCGCGAGCCTCGGCCGGCCGTAGCCGAAGAAGCGGCGGAGATCGCGGTCGGTGATCTTGATGGTCTCGGCGAGCAAGTCTCGCGTGAGCGTGCGCTCCACGTCCTCAAGGGATGTGGATGGTCGCCGGCACCACCTTGAACGGACCGGCCACCAGCACCGGGAGGAGCGGGGTGGCCTCGGCGGAGGCCAGCGAGGCGAGATATTCCGTGTGTCCCGGAAACGCGAAGCCTGCGCGATAGAGATGCGACTTCGACACTGGTTGGTGACCACCGCACGGGCCTCGCCCTCTTGCACGAGGCCGACCGCGGTCTCGATGGAACGTTTGACGGCGTCCATGGCCTCGAGGCTCGGTTGTCCCGCCACGACGGAGCCCGAGACCGCTAGGGGTAGTACGGGAAGGGCATCGGGGAAGATCTGGGCGGCGTCCGCGGGCGCCGCAATCTTAGCGATGGGAATGGACAGGCCGAGCGTCTCGGCACGCTCGGCGAGCACGGTCTCGTCACCGATCAGGACGAATGGCGGTATCGCCTCGCGGTTCCGTGCGGCAAAGGCGAGTAGGGTGACGTCGGGCCCTATTCCGGCGGGATCCCCGAGGGTGAGGGCGAGCGGTTTGGCGGTAGGACCCATGAATCAAGGGCCTAGCATGAAAATCGACGTCAGCGGTATTCGATGAAGGCGTCCTGTCGGAGATCGCGCAAGAGGCGCTCGGCGCGGATCATCATCTCCTCGTTCATGAGTTTCCGCTGGGCCGTCTCGCGGATCGAGCCGTCGCTCGTGACCGCCCGGTTGCCGCAAACCGCGTAGAGCTCGACCCCCGAGTGCGACACGGTGGGCGGGGTCATTTGTCCGACCTTCGCGTTCTGAACCAAGAGCCGGGCGGGCTGGGCGAGGTTCGTGGCCTGCTGCTCGAGCAGCGTTTTGACCGTCGCCCCTTCAACACCCTTGGCCATATCGGTGACGTTGCCGCAGCCGGTGAACCGGGCGCGCAAGGCCTCGGCCGCGGCCAGCTTGGCGGCAAGGACGCGCTGGTCGGCGCCGCTGGGAAGTTCCAGCCTCACCTGCTCAACGCGCACAGAGGATTGCTCTTCGTCTTCGCCGGAATCGGCCAAGGCCTGATCGACGTCGGCCTCGCCAATCTGAACCCTCGCGGGCGAATTTCTGCCGGACCACGCTTTGCCAGACGAGCTGCGCCCGGATGCGGTCCTTGAGGGTCTCGTTGCGCCCGCCTTGCCGAGAGCCGTGGTGAGGCCGGCGACGTCGAGATTGTTCTTGCTGGCCATGTCCTCGATGATTTTGGTGACGTCCTCCTCGTCCGGCGTGACGCCGAGCTTCCGGCCCTCCTGCATTTGAAGGTGCTCGTCGATGATCATGTCCGTCGACTTCTTCTTGAGCTCGGGACTCGGCTGCTCCTTCGTGGTGAGGGCCAAGAAGCGTTCACGTTGCGCGATGTCGTAATCCGAGATCGGCTCGTCGTTGACCAGGATCTTGATGGAAACTTCCTGGGCACGGCCCGGGAGCGCGGCGAGCAGACCTGCGGACACGAGGACGGCGAAAAGCGCGAGACCGCGCACCATAGAGAGGGCCGCGCTACTCATTGAAGTCCGATCCGTCCGCGCCGAACGTGCCGAAAGCTTCGGTGGCGACGGAGTAGGTACCCAGATATTTCAGGGCGAAGTTCACGAGGAAACGCTGATCCGGCTCGATGTCCTGATCCTTGATGAAGGACCGCTGATAGGTGACGTCGATCTTGAAGCAGTCGTCCTGGTAGCGCAGGCCAAGACCGTCGGTGATGGTCTGCTCCTCCTCGATGTCGTAACGCAAATTGCCGAGCGCCCACCATTCGTTGGTGATAGCAAGCGCACCGCCCAGAACAATTTCTTCGCGGTCATTGTTGCTCACGATACGAGGCGGCGCTCCGCCCGTAACTTCGCCGGGCACGTCCGCATAGTTGACGCGCGCTTGCACCGGACCGTAGCGAACCCAAGACCCGAGATCGGTACGCTCGACATCGAAGGTGTCCTGGTCGAAGCGTTGCTGCGCGGTGAAGGAGATGTTCTCGGTCGCCTGCAAGTAGCGCCCGAGACGTAGTCGGAGGTATCGGTCGCAAGGCCGCTGGTTCTGTAGAAGTCGGTGTCGAACTCGTTCTGCCCGGCGAGTTGATAGCTCTGACCGAATACGGCGCGGGCATAGGCGCCCGAGATGAGTTGTGCGGTGTACCGCACGCCAACATTGGCGCGGGTGCCGGTTTCGATGCGGTCATAGCCGGAGAACTTGTCGATATCGAACAGGATCGTGTCGTCGAACACGAGGCTCAAGGCATCCTCGTTGGGAATTTCCTGCTGGTCGCCGAGAGAGTCGGGCCGCGCGATGATCTGTCCGATCGGCTCCAAGGTATGGGTCACGGTGCCGGTCGTCGTGATGAACGGATAACGATATTCCATGCCGCCGACGGCGTTGCCGCGCCAGATCGCGCCGTCTTCCGGATTCGCGGTCACGAGGTCCTCGCTGCCGCTTAGCTCGAGCACGCTGGGCTCGTCGACGCTGTAGACGTCGCCGCGCAGGCGTCCGAACGGCGTAAACACTTGGCCGATACCGTCGATCAGTTGGCGCCGCCAGTTCGCCTCCATGATGAACCGGTTCGAGTCGGTGCCGTCCTCGCTCGAGAACACCATGACGTTGGAGTTGAAGCTGAGCTCGCCGCCGACAATCGGAGTGTCGACGATGTAGTCGTAATCGATGATCGGATAGACCGTGGCCTCGGAAAACTCCTCATCGGGTGCGAGCAGGCTTTCCGTATTGTAGAACCGCGTGGAGAAGTAATTCCGGTCGTGGAGCCCCTCCAAATAGACCTGTGAGACGCGGTCTGTCTTCAGCCGGGAGTCGAGGTTGTAGTAGCGGCGGAACGTGTCGTCGGTCTCGGCGAGGATGTCCCAGCCGAAGGAATAATACGGGTCGATGGCGAACCGGCCCTGGGTGTTGATGCTGCCGCGGAAATCGTCGCCAAAGGCCGGGCTGGTAATGTCGGTGTCATTGTCGAACACGCCGGCAAGCTCGACACGATAACCGCCATTGGACGTGCGCTGGCGCCAATCGCCGAGCAGCAACGTTCCGGCCTTCTCCGTCCACATCGGGGCGAAGGTGAAATCGTAATGATCGGAGAGGGCGAAGTAGTAGGGGATCTGCACCGAGTTGCCGAGCTCGTCGGAGTGGCTGTAGCTCGGAATGAGGAAGCCCGACTTGCGCTTCACCGTCGGGTCGGCGGTCTGGAACCAAGGGGTCCAGAGAACCGGCACGCCGAAGAACTCGAAGGCGGCGTCGTTGTAGACGATCTTGGCCTGATCACGCTTGTGGGTGATCTTGCCCGCGCGGATGCGCCAGGTGGGCGGTTTGCTCGGATCTTCCTCGCAGAGCTTACAGGGGGTGAACCAGCCCTTGCGGAACACGGTGACGTTGCCGGCCTCGCGCGAAGCGGACTCCGCGACGATGCGCGTGTCGTCCTTGGTGACGAATTTGAGGGCGTCGACGAAGCCGTCGCGGAAGTCGTCGGTTAGGGTGAGCTGATCGGCGGTGATCACCGCGCGTCGGGGTCCTTCATGCGGACATTGCCCTCGGCGGCGAGCGTGTTCGCATTGCGATTGTAGACGACCTTGTCGGCGAGCAGCGTGTAGTTGCCGTAGTAGATCTCGACGTTGCCCTTGGCGGTGACGCGGCCGTTGTCGTTGTCGTAGACCATCTCGTCGGCCTGGAGCAGCATGGGCTCCGAGGAATCGACGTCGGGTGATTTGACGATCTGCTCGAGCCCCGTCTGCGCCTGGGCGAAAGCGGCGTTGGGGGCCGCGAACAGCGTGCACAGTGCGGCGATGAGGGCGGCGAGCGTCGTCCCGAGCGCGCCCGCGAACGGATGCCCATAAGACGTGCCGAGGCCGGGCAGAGCCCGGCGCATCACCCGTTGAATTGTCGCCGCGCGCGTCATCATCCGTCCTCTTTGTACAAGAGCACGGTCAGTGCGAGCGATGCGGCGACGATTACCGGGACCCATGCGCCGCGGCCGCCGAGGTCAGCCCCGACATGGCGAAGTTTCGCGAGATCTCGGAGAACACGAAGAACCCGAACCCCGCCGCCAATCCGAAGATCGCATTGATCTGGACATTGCCGAAGCGGAAGCCTTTGAGGGAGCACGTCGCCGCGATCAGCACCATCGTGACCAGGAGGAATGGTCGCGACAGGAGCAAGTGATACTGCACGCGGTATTGGGTTGCCGGCAGGCCGGCGCGCTCGGCGATCTGAATGAAGTTCGGCAATTCCCAGAACGAGATCGAGAACACGGTGCCGAGGCTGTCTTTCACCTGCGTCGGCGTGAGATAGGTGCTGAGCAGGTAGGTTTTGTAGAACGCCGGCTCTTGGCCGACGGAACTGACCCAGACCTCCTGAAGCTCCCAGCGGCCATGCTTGAGCACGGCGCGCTTCGCCTCGATGCGTTCCGTGAGCTCGTGCTTGGCGTCGTATTGGAAGACGCTGACGCCGTTCAGCTCGAGGCCTTGATTGAGAACTTGCAGCGCATGCACGACCGAGGGACCGTCGGCGCCGTCTTCACGAAGCCATGCGCCCGAGCGCTTGTTCGTTTGCAGGAACGAGTCACCCTTGCCGAAGGCGGCCGCGTAGATGCGTTCGGCTTCGGAGCGCGCCGTCGCGGCCACGGGGTTGTAGAGCAGCACGAAGAGCACACCGAGAAGGAAGGCGACCGCCATCGCGGGCAAGGTGAATTGCCAAACCGAAATGCCGGCGGCACGCAACACGACGAGTTCCGATGAGCGGCTCAGCATCAGGAAGATCGCGATCGTGCCGATGAGAACGGCGAAGGGCAGGGTGAGTTCGGAGAATGAGGGCAAGCGCAGAAGCGTGATCCACGCGAGAAGAATTCCGGACACGTCGCCGGAGTACTTACCGGAGCGACGTAGCATCTCGATGAAATCGACGAAGAAGATCAGCACGCAGCAGATCAGGAACATCGCCACCATGGCGACGAGAAACCGCGCTGAAAAGTAGCGCGCAAGCGTTCCCCCGGCACTGATGCCCCGCATCTGCGCTCTCACTCTGCCTGCATCCCTCTACCGGCCCAAAACCTTATGTTTTTTAGCTGAAGCTTGAGCTCAAAGTTCAGCTTGGACCGCAATTCTGGCGACATTCTAACCTGCGCCACCCATGCCGCAATCAGAATCGCCCCCACCGGAATAGCATATACGAGGACCACGGCCCACGCATTGAGAACGACGAGATTGTTGGCGGTCAGGCCGGCGACTCTGAGGCCGATCGCGAGCCCGAAAGCCGTTAGAATCTGGCCCCATCTATTCTCTCGAGTGGTCCGCGCCTGACCCATCAGCGCAATCGCGACGAAGATGAAAACAAGTGGATATAAAGGTGTCGACAGACGTTCATGTAATTCCGCCCGCAGCAAACCATAGTTGTTCTGAGCGATCTTGTCGTCGTCGGGAGGATATATGAGCCCGCCCATGGAACGCTCTTTGGGGCGAAGTTCTTTTCCAGAACTATCCTTGGGAGCGAACTCCGAGATATCCAGCATGTTCTGATCGAAGGCGATGATTTGCACGGCTTTATCTTTGTCTTCGGCATTATAGCGGTGCACGTAACCGTCGAGCATAACCAGGTAATTGCCGTCATCATTGGTAAGGATGCGGCCGCGCTCGGCGAGATAGCTCATGACTTGCTTGCTGTCGCGCTCGTCTTGGACCAGGAGCCCGAGGAGCTCGCCGCTCTGGCTGCGGTCGCGGATATGGAAGGTGAGGCCGCTCTCGGGGCTGGAAAATCGTCCTGGTTGAAGGACTTGCGAGATCAGGTCGGCCCGGACCTGGGTGATGAAGTCGCGCAGCGCCCGCATGCAGGCGGGGTTGAGCAACACGTTCACCAGCAGGATCACGACGCTGACGATGGCGGCGAGGGCGATCAGGGAGCTGCAGAGCCGCCACACCGTGGCGCCGGCGGCCGTCATGACGATGATTTCGCTGTCGCCGTTCATGCGGTCGAGCGTGTAGAGGGCGGCCATGAGCACCGCGTTGGGCGCGATCAGCGTCATCAGGCTCGGCAGGCTGAGCATGGTCATCTGGAAAAACAGCACCAGGCCTTGGCCTTGCGAGGTGATAAGATCTAGCTCTTTCAATGCTGTAGCGAGCCAGACGATGGCCGTCAGCGTCAGCAGCATGACGAGAAACGCGTTCGTCACCTGCCGAAACATGTATCGGCTGAAGAGCGTCATCACCCGTTTTTCCGACTGTCCCCGAATGGCCCTTCGGCCGGCCCCCAAGACGCCCGAAACGGCATCAACCGGCTGGTACCAATTGTGAATCTGACCAGTCCAAGATGGCGGAATTTCGGCCATTTCGAATGGCTTGCTTTCGCCCGGCGCAGGACTTAGGTAGGGCGACGTATTTCCTGCCGCTGTTGCAAAACTGCACCACGGGCGCGCGGGCGCCGCGCTGAGACGGTGTGCTTTTGTCCGGCCCTTGGTGCCCGGCGGCGCGACCTCATCGATGGAGCTTGCCGTGACCGATCAGACCGTCCTGTCCTTTTCCAGCCCTTCCACTGCCGGCGACGCGTCGCGGTGGTGTTCGCAGAGGAGGGCGGCAAGTCACGCCCGCGGCCCAGGATCTCGACAAGAAGACCAAGGGGCTTCTGACCAAGGCGGCGCAGATAATCACG
>NZ_LPWD01000277.1 GCF_001723295.1 Methyloceanibacter marginalis | reverse complement strand
GGCGAATCCCCAGCAGCTTGTCATCCTCGATGAGGTACCGAGCGCGACCTGCGCGCGGTGGCGCGCCCATTGTGTCCACCAAGCTGCCGCCCTTAGGCCCAGTACGACGGGACCCGAACGATCTTGCGCCAGACCGATAAATCCGATCCGGCCGAAGCGCGCGCGCAGCGCGCCTACCATGCCCGCTGCCGGTATCGCTTCCGCTTAGCCTGTCTCGGCTTCGCGCTCGGCCTTTGGTTCTGATCGGCGGGCGGCTGGTGTCGCTCGGCTTCGCTGGCACCGAGGAAGCCGCCGGCGGCGTCTATGACATTTCGACCACCGTGCACCGCCCCGATATTTTCGACCGCAACGGCCGGCTGCTCGCCACCGACATCCGAGGTGCCACGCTCTATGCCGACCCGAAGCGCGTCATCGACCGCGATGAGCTCGCCGAGAAGGTCGCGAGCGTTCTCAGCGACGTCAATGCCGGCTCTCTACGCAAGCGGCTCGCGGCCGGCGGCCGCTTCGTGCGCATCAAGCGCGAGTTGACCCCGATGCAGCAGGCCAAGATCTATGAGCTGGGCTTGCCGGGTCTCGGCTTCATCGAAGAGTACCGCCGCGTCTACCCCGTCGGCGCCACTGCCAATCACGTCGTGGGGCTCGTCGACGTGGACAATCGAGGCCTCGCGGGCATCGAGAAGTTCGTGGACAACAATCCGCAGCTCACCATGATGAACGCGCCGACGGAGTCCGGCGATGAGGCCGTGACGGTCTCGCTCGACGTCGGTGTGCAGCACGTGCTGCGTGAAGAGTTGAAGAGCGCGATCGATACCTACAAGGCCAAGGCGGCGGCCGGCATCGTCATGGATGTCCATTCCGGCGAGGTTGTCGGCCTCGCCTCGCTTCCGGACTACGACCCGAACCATCGCGAGCAGGCGCTCGATAAGGAGAAGATCAATCGCATCGGCTTCGGCGTCTACGAGATGGGGTCGGTGTTCAAGGTGTTCACCGTGGCGGGCGTGCTGGACCTCGGGCTCGCCAATCTCAACACGACCTACGACGCCACGGGGCCGATCCGTTTCGGTGGCTTCACCATCAGCGACTTCCACGGTAAGCACCGGCCGCTCAGCGTGACGGAAGCCTTCATCTATTCGTCCAACGTCGCCCACGCGAAGATGGCCGTGCAAATGGGCGTGCCGCGCCACCGCGCCTTCCTCAAAAAGCTCGGCCTGCTGGATCCGGTCACGACCGAGCTCGGGCCGAGCGCCGCGCCCATCGTGCCGCAGCACTGGCAGAAGCTGAACACCATGACCATCGCCTTCGGCCACGGACTCTCGGTCACGCCGCTCCAACTCGCCACGGCAACGCTGCCGTTGGTCAATGGCGGCATTGCTGTGAAGCCGACCTTCCTGCCGCGCTCGCGTGAGGAGGCCATGCAATCGTCCGAGCGTGTGCTGAAACCTGCGACGAGCGCCGCCCTTCTCAAGCTCATGCGCATGAACGTCGTGAAGGGCACCGGCAAGAAGGCCGATGCCGAGGGCTACCGCGTCGGCGGCAAGACCGGCACCGCCGAGAAGGTGGTCGGCGGGCGCTATTCGAACTCGGCGCTGCTCAACAGCTTCCTCTCCGTTTTCCCGGCCGACGATCCGCAATATGTCGTGCTCGTCATGCTGGACGAGCCCCAGCGTGTCGCCGTCACCAAAGGCTATGCCACGGCCGGATGGAACGCCGCGCCCACTGTCGGCAAGATCGTGGCGCGGATCGGTCCGATCCTCGGCGTGCCGCCCAAGCTCGAGGACACGGTGTCCCGGTTTGACGCCAAGGTTTCCGCCTCCTATTAGAAGACTTCCCCCGAGCTTGGCTCGGGCACGCCCTTGAAGTTATCGAGGGAAAATAGGCAGTTGCGGGCAATCGAACATGACTCTCGGTGAGCTGATCGGGCCGGAGGCGGAACTGCCCGCAAAGCTTGCCGCTATGCCCATCGCCGGCCTTGCCGCGG
>NZ_LPWD01000276.1 GCF_001723295.1 Methyloceanibacter marginalis | reverse complement strand
CCGAAGCTCTCGCCAAAGCCGGCGCGAGCTTCAAGGACGTAGTGCGCACCCGCGTCTACCTGGTCGACATGGCGCATTTCGAAGCCGTAAGCCGGGTCCACGGCGAAGTCTTCGGCGATATTCGTCCCGCCAACACCGCGCTTCAGGTCACCGGCTTCGTCAGCCCCGACTGGCTGGTCGAGATCGAGGCGGATGCCGTGGTGGCCGAGGCCTCAAAATAGCGAGAGACTGAACGATGGCGACGCGCGCAGCACAGAAATGCCAGTCCATGGAAGAGGTGCGGATCGAGATCGACCGCATCGATCAAGCTTTGGTGGATCTCATTTGCGAGCGCTTCGCCTATGTGGACCGGGCTTGGCAGCTCAAGAAGTCGCCGGCCGATGCGCGGGTGCCCTGGCGCATCCAGCAGGTGATCGACAAGGTCAAGGCCCGGGCGGCCGAAAACGATTTGCCGCCGGAGTTGGTCGAGGCTCTTTGGCGTCAAATGATCGGCTGGTTCATCCAGTATGAAGAGGAGAAGCTCCGCACGACGGAGCCGAAGGAGTAGCGGCGGCCCATGGACGCCAAGACCGAAAAATCGAACCTGATCGAAGGCGCCACCGGCGAGTGGGAGGTGGTAATCGGCATGGAGGTCCATGCCCAGGTCACCTCAAACGCCAAGCTGTTCTCCGGCGCCTCGACGGCGTTCGGCGGCGATCCCAATTCGCATGTGAGCCTGGTCGACGCGGCCATGCCCGGCATGCTGCCCGTCATCAATGAGTTTTGCGTGGCGCAAGCCGTGCGCACGGGGCTTGGGCTGAAGGCAGCGATCAATCTCTATTCGGTGTTCGACCGGAAGAACTATTTCTATCCCGATCTGCCGCAGGGCTATCAGATCAGCCAGTACAAGAACCCGATCGTGGGCGAGGGCGAGGTCATCGTCGATCTCCTCTCCGGCGAGCGTGTCGTTGTCGGCATCGAGCGCCTGCATCTGGAGCAGGACGCGGGCAAGAGCCTGCACGACCAGCATCCGCAGAATTCCTATGTGGACCTCAACCGCTCCGGCGTGGCGCTGATGGAGATCGTGTCGAAGCCGGATCTGCGCTCGTCCGAACAGGCACGCGCCTATGTGTCGAAGCTCCGCACGATCCTGCGCTATCTCGGCACCTGCGACGGCAACATGGAAGAAGGATCGCTACGCGCCGACGTGAACGTCTCGGTGCGGCGTCCGGGGGACGCGTTCGGCACACGCTGCGAGATCAAGAACGTCAATTCGATCCGCTTCATCGGCCAGTCGATCGAATATGAAGCGCGCCGGCAGATCGAGATCCTCGAGACGGGCGGCGAGATCATTCAAGAGACGCGGCTGTTCGACGCCAAGACCGGCGAGACGCGGTCCATGCGCTCCAAGGAAGAGGCGCACGACTATCGTTATTTCCCCGATCCGGATTTGCTCCCGCTCGAGCTGACGCAGAATTATGTGGACGGGCTGGCCGCGGACTTGCCCGAGCTGCCGGATGAGAAGCGCGCGCGATTCATCGCCGACTATGGACTCACGCCTTACGATGCCGACGTGCTCGTGGCGGAGCGTGAGAGCGTCGATTATTTCGAGGCGGTCGCGGCGGGGCGCGACGCCAAGCAGGCGGCGAATTGGGTGATCAACGAGCTGTTCGGCCGTCTCAACAAGGAAGGTCTCAACATCCTCGACAGCCCGATCTCCGCGGATCAGCTCGGCGGGATCGTCGATCTCATCAAGGCAGGCACCATCTCCGGCAAGATCGCCAAGGACGTGTTCGATATCGTGTGGACCGAAGGCGGAGACCCCGCCGAGATCGTCGAGGCGCGCGGGCTGAAGCAGGTCACCGATGTGGGGCGCATCGAGAAGACGGTTGATGAGATCATCGCCGCGAACCCGGAGAAGCTCGCACAGGCGAAAGAGAAGCCGGCGCTGATCGGCTGGTTCGTCGGTCAGGTGATGAAGGCGACCGGCGGCAAGGCCAGCCCCCAGGCCGTCAACGAATTGCTCAAGTCGAAGCTCGGGTTGGAGTAAGCGCGTCTTGCGCGGTCCCGGCATGACCAAAGCCATCCGCGTTCATGAGTACGGCGGTCCCGAAGTCCTCAAATGGGAAGAGGCCGAGGTCGGCGCGCCGGGGCCCGGCCAAATCCGCATCAAGCAGACGGCGATCGGCCTCAACTTCATCGATGTGTACGGACGCACCGGGCTCTATCCGCAGGACACGCTGCCGTTCGTTCCCGGCATGGAAGGCGCTGGCGTGGTCACGGTGGTGGGCGAGGGCGTGCGCGATCTGAAGGTCGGGCGCCGCGTGGCCTATGCGGGCCCGATGGGCGCCTACGCCGAGGAGCGCCTGATCGCGGCCGACCGCGTGGTGCGCATTCCCGACGGCGTGGACGACGAGACGGCGGCCGCAATCATGCTGAAAGGCATGACGGCCCAATATCTCCTGCGCCGGACCTACAAGGTCGGTCCGGAGACGACGCTGCTGTTTCATGCGGCGGCGGGCGGCGTCGGCATGATCGCCTGCCAATGGGCGGCCTCGCTCGGCGCCACGGTGATCGGCACGGTCGGCTCGTCCGGCAAGGCGCTGATCGCGCGCTCACATGGCTGCACCCATGTGATTAACTACCGGGAGGAAGACGTGGTCGCCAAGGTGAAGGACTACACCAAGGGCGAGGGCGTCGACGTGGTCTACGATTCCATCGGCAAGGACACGTTTCCGATGTCGCTCGACTGCCTGAAGCGGCGCGGCATGTGGGTCAGCTTCGGCCAGGCGTCGGGGCCGGTGCGGAGTTTCCGGATCAATCTTCTGGCGCAGAAGGGCTCGCTGTTCACCACGCGGCCCGCGCTCGGCGACTACATCGCCACGCGGAAAGAGCTGGTCTCCACCGCGAACGATCTGTTCGGCGTCATCGCCAAGGGCAAGGTCAGGATCGCCGTCAATCAGACCTATGCGCTCAGCGACGCCGAACGCGCCCATCGCGAGCTGGAAGGACGGCTCACCACGGGATCGACGCTGCTCATTCCGTAGGCCGCGCGAAGCTTTTTCTTTTGCCAAGTTCCGCCGTGGTTATCGGCGTGTGACCGTGAATGGTCAAAGAAGTCTTGCAAAACGCCGGTCTTAATCTTTGACCCGCGCAACGCGCGCACAAACGCGTGCAATGTAAACCTAAGTTACCGCGCATTTTATCTTTCCTGATTTCGCGTTCACCACGACGATTCAGACGTTGTTGAAAGTGCTGGCCGATGATCTCCCCAGGTTTGAAGTGAACGACACGCGCCGAACCTTGCGAGGGAAAAAGCAGGTTCGTTGCGGTTCAACGAGGGACAACAGGGGGACGTATTATGGCTCGACTGGATATGGCGACGGGGGTTACGGGCTACATGGAGCTGGCGGCGCAAACAGGCGCGCCCGACGCTCTGTTCGAACTGGGGATGCTTTACGCCACCGGCCGCGACGTGGATGCGGATCTCGTGACCGCGCATAAATGGTTCAACCTCGCCGCGGCGCGGGGCAATGCTTCGGCGCTGACCTATCGCGTGGAGCTCGCCCAGGAGATGACCACCGATCAGATCGCCGAGGCGCAGCGCCAGGCGCGCGAGTGGATCCAGACCCACTAAGGTCGAATTGCAGTTTTCAATTTTGAGATCTAGGGGAGGGGGCGCTGGGCGATGAGCCTGGCGCCCTCACTCGTTTCCGCTGCAATCGCGGAACAGAGAGAGCATGCAGTCATAGCTCTTGCGCGCGAAGCCGCGCGTGTCCGCGGCTTCCGTTGGCGCGGGCGCGGCCGCTTCCTGGGCCGGCGGTGCCGGAGCGGCGGGCGGGCGACTTCGGTCTCCGAGCCGCCAATCCCGATCGCCGAACCGGCATTGCGCAAGCCCTTGCGTGAGGCATCGACCGCGCGGCCGCCCAGCTCGAACAGAGATTTAGGCTCTTCGCCCTTCGGTTCCTCGAAGGTCTGCCGGTTGCGCTCGACCTTCCGGGTCAGGTCTTTCACGCGCGGGTCGGAGGTGAGGCCCGAGGGCAGGGCGGGTCCGTCATAGGTGTAGGCCTTCACCAGCCCCACGCAGTCGCTCGTGGCCTTCTCGGCCGAGCAGGAGGCGTGGTTGCCTTCCTTGGTCGGTGCGGATCACGCAATAGAGCTTGAGCGCATCGCTCCGGCTTGGCGCCGTCGCCCGTCACCCGGCAGCGATAGGTCTCGTCCCGGCCCCTTGCAGTGGACGCAGTAGTCGGCGGCCTCGGCGGCGGACGCAAAGAGGCCGAGCGCGGCAGCGCCTAGCGCCGCGGACCAAGCACGCCCGAATGGATGCGCCAACCCATAGCGTTTCGCCATCCCCTTGGCTGGTTCGTCCCAGCCTATCATATTGGAGGCAGGGACAATACCGGGCCCAAAGAGGCTGAAATAGGTCAGGCGTGTTGACCGCCTTCGAGCGGAACAGTAAGGCTTGCGCCAACGGAGACGTGGCCGAGAG
>NZ_LPWD01000275.1 GCF_001723295.1 Methyloceanibacter marginalis | reverse complement strand
AGGCGGTGATCAACCTCGCCACCCTGACCGGCGCGATCATGGTCGCGCTCGGCAAGGAACATGCGGGCCTGTTCTCCAACAACGACGAGCTCTCCGAACGGCTGACCGTGGCGGGCAAGGAGACCGGGGAGAAGCTGTGGCGCCTGCCGCTCGGACCGAAATACGACAAGCTGATCGACTCGAAGGTCGCCGACATCAAGAACACGGGCGGACGGTGGGGCGGCTCGATCTCGGCCGCGCAGTTCCTTCAGCGCTTCATCAAGGAAGGCACGCCTTGGGCCCATCTCGATGTGGCCGGAACGGCGATGGCCTCTGGCGATACCGACATCAATCGCAGCTGGGGCTCCGGGTTCGGCGTGCGGTTGCTCGACCGGCTGATCCGGGATCACTACGAGCGCTGAGGCGGCGATTTGCGGGACGCCATGCCCCGTCCCAACCTATTCGTATATTTTCCATAATATACCTTATGCGAATCTAGGAGGTCGGGGTCCGAACATGCACCGTTTCCGCGATCTCTCTGATTTCCCTAGAATTTTCGTGATTTTCGCGAAGCGATCCAGGCGCGCGGCCATGGCTGACGATAGGCCCCACAAACACGATCTCGCCGATCTCCTGGACGTCATGGCGCGCCTGCGCGATCCCGATTCGGGCTGTCCGTGGGACGTGCAGCAGAGCTTCGCGACGATCGCGCCCTACACCATCGAAGAGGCTTACGAGGTCGCCGACGCGATCGCGCGCGACGACATGGACGGGCTCAAGGACGAGCTTGGCGACCTTCTCCTCCAGGTCGTCTATCACGCGCAGATGGCGTCCGAGGCGGAACGCTTCGGCTTCGCCGATGTGGTCGACGCCATCACGCGCAAGATGATCCGGCGGCATCCGCATGTCTTCGAGGACGCCTCACGCCGCGAGGAGTTCATGCGCACGGATCTGTGGGATCGCATCAAGGCCGAGGAGAAAGCCGAGCGTTGCGAGGATCCCGCCGAGAAGAGCGTGCTCGCCGATGTGCCGGTCGGTTTGCCGGGTCTTTCGCGCGCGGTGAAGCTGCAAAAGCGCATGGCTAAAATTGGCTTTGACTGGCCGGACCTGGCGCCGGTTCTTGCGAAAGTCGACGAGGAGCTCGACGAGCTAAAATCCGCAATTACCGAGAAGAATGCCATCGATACCCGTGAGCATGTCGCCGAAGAGCTCGGCGATCTGCTGTTCGTCATTGCGAACGTCGCGCGGCATCTCGGTGTCGATCCGGAAGCGGCGCTGCGTACGGCGAACGCGAAGGTCGTGCGGCGCTTTGAAGCCATCGAGGCGGCGCTTGCCGCGCAAGGGCGGCATCCGAACGACGCCACGCTCGAGGAGATGGACGCGCTATGGGACGCGGCGAAGTCCGATGAAAAAAGGGCGGACGAGAAAGACGGTTAGCGCGCGCCCTACTCTGCCGCGCTATTGAGCCGGGCGGCGCCGGCCACGCGCGCCAGCCTGTCGCGCTTCTCCGGCGCGACGCGAATGCGCAGCGACGTGACGCCTTCGCCGAGATCGGCGCGCGAGATCACCTCGCAATTCTCGTAGATCCAATTGGACAGCGCGCCTTCTTGCGGCTGCACCGCGATCTCGAGCGTTTGACGGCGGCGGTTGAGCCTGCCTTCGATCTCAGTCAGCAGCAAATCTAGGCCGAACCCGCTCACGGCCGAGACCAGGATTGCGCCGTGGCGCGCCGCCTCGTTCGCCGCATGCTCTCTTGCGACGGGATCGAGCAGGTCGGCCTTGTTCCACACTTCGAGCAAGCGGTCGGGCTCGGCTTCGGTGTCGATACCGAGATCGGCGAGCACCCCATTCACGTCGGCGCGCTGGCTGGCGCTTGCCGGATCCGCGATGTCGCGGACATGCAGGATCAGATCGGCCTGCTGCACCTCCTCCAGGGTGGCGCGGAAGGCGGCGATGAGCGTCGTCGGCAGATCGGAGATGAAGCCCACCGTGTCCGACACTACGGCCTTCGAGCCGTTCGGCAGCGCGAGGCGCCGGATGGTCGGGTCGAGCGTCGCGAACAGGATGTCTTGGGCCAGGACCTCGGCGCCGGTGAGCGTGTTGAACAGGGTCGACTTGCCGGCGTTGGTGTAGCCGACCAGCGCCACGGCGGGATATGGCACGCGCCGGCGCGACTTGCGGTGAAGCGCGCGCGTGCGGCGCACCTGTTCGAGTTCCTTGCGAATGTTGACAATGCGCTCGCTCAGGAGCCGGCGGTCGGTCTCGATCTGCGTCTCGCCGGGACCGCCCAGAAAGCCGAAGCCGCCGCGCTGGCGCTCCAGATGCGTCCAGGACCGAACGAGCCGGCTCTTCTGATAGACGAGATGGGCGAGTTCGACCTGCAAAGCGCCCTTCCCGCGTGCGCGCGCGTCGCCGAAGATCTCCAGGATCAGCCCGGTGCGGTCGAGCACCTTGGCGTTCCAAGCGGTCTCGAGATTGCGCTGCTGCACGGGCGTGAGCGGATGGTCGACGATGACGAGCTCGGCGTCTTCCATACGGACCACGCCGGCGAGTTCCTCCACCTTGCCGGTCCCGAACAGGGTCGCGGGCTTTGGTTGAGGGATCGGAACCGCCCCGCTCTCACGCACATCGAGATCGATGGCGAGGGCAAGACCGACAGCCTCTTCGAGGCGCGCCTGCGGTGAACGCTCAGGTGTGTCGAGCCCCTGTCCGCGGGCGCCTTTGCCGGATTTCTTGTCGAGAATCGGCGCGACCACGACCGTCCTGACACGCCCGTCAGCACGTGCGTCCTTGCGTCCCCCCTGCCCCTTTTTGCGCTTTAGCTCTTTCGGGTCGGTTGGACGCAATTACTCAGCGGCACCTTCCGCATCGGTGATATCGGCAAGCTGGATAGGCTGGCCGGGCATGATGGTCGAGATGGCGTGCTTGTAGACGAGTTGCGAATGGCCGTCTCGGCGCAAGAGCACGCAAAAATTATCGAACCAGGTCACAACGCCTTGAAGTTTAACGCCATTTACCAGGAAAATGGTGAGCGGCGTCTTGGTCTTACGGACATGATTAAGAAACGTATCTTGCAGGCTCTGCGTGCGTTCTGTCGCCATGGGCTTCCCCGTCCCTTTGGTCCACGCTTACGCTTGTTGGATGGCGCCGGACTCTCGCTTCAACCGGCCACCTATTGCATTAGACGCGATTGCAAGGCAAGTCCGCAAGGTCTCTGACGCGGATGGCTTTTGCGAGCGTGTCCCCCTAGCGAAGCGAGTCAAGCTGCCATGCTAGCGCATGGCGGCGGTTCTTTCATTCGAATTGACGCCCAGCGCCCGAAGTTTCCGGTGCAGCGCGGAGCGCTCCATGCCGACGAATTCGGCCGTGCGCGAGATATTTCCGCCGAATCGGTTGACCTGGGCCAGCAAATATTCCCGCTCGAAAATCTCCCGGGCGTCCCGCAAAGGCAGCGACATCAGATGCTCGCCGCCCGCCCCGTTCGGCGATAGCGGCACCGGGGAGACGATCTCGTCGGGCAGCATATCGGCGGTCACGATCTGCTCGGCATCGCCGCCGACCAGGATCATCAGACGCTCGACGTTGTTGCGGAGCTGGCGGACATTGCCCGGCCATTCGTGCGACTGGAGCACGGCCATGGCGTCCTCGCCGATGCGGCGCGGCGGCAAGCCGGAGGCTACCGAGATGGTCTGCACGAAATAGCGCACCAAGTCCGGCACGTCCTCGCGGCGCTCGGAGAGTCCGGGAACGCGGATCGGCACCACGTTCAGCCGGTGATAGAGGTCCTCGCGCAAACGGCCCGCGGCGATTTCTTTCTGAAGGTCGTGGCTCGTGGAGGAGACCACGCGCACGTCCACGTGCACCTTGGTGCCGCCGCCGAGGCGCTGGAAACGTTGCTCCACCAGCACGCGCAGGATCTTGGCCTGGGTCTCCAGCGGCATGTCGGCGACCTCGTCGATATAGAGCGTGCCGCCATGCGCTTCTTCGAGCGCGCCAACCTTGCGGGGGCCCGGAGCCGGTCCCTCTTCCGTGCCGAAGAGTTCGAGCTCCATGCGGTCCGGCACCATGGCCGCGGCGTTCAGCACCACGAAGGGGCCGTCGGCGCGCGACGACTTACCATGCATGACGCGGGCGGCGAGTTCCTTGCCGCAGCCGGAAGGACCGGTGATCAACACCCGGCTATTGGTCGGGGCGACCTTATCGATGGCTTGGCGCAGTTGACCGACGGCGGCGGACTTGCCGACCATCTCGAAGGAATAGGTGCTGCGCTCACGCAGCTCCCGGTTTTCGCGTCTGAGCCGCGAGGCCTCGAGCGCGCGTGTGGTGATGAGCACCAGCCGGTCGGCCTTGAACGGCTTCTCGATATAGTCGTAGGCACCCCGCTGGATAGCCGCCACCGCCGTTTCGATATTGCCGTGGCCGCTGATGATGATCACCGGAAGGTCCGGGTGGGCTTTCTTGATGCAGTCGAGGAGGTCCAGCCCATCGAGCTTCGAGCCTTGAAGCCAGATGTCGAGAATGACGAGCGAGGGGCGCCGCTCCTCGATGACTTGGAGGGTCTCGTCGCTGTCCTTGGCGAGCCGGGTGCCGTGTCCTTCATCCTCGAGGATGCCGGAAATGAGTTCTCGAATATCTGCTTCGTCGTCGACGACTAGGATGTCAGACGCCATGGGTTACTTCCTCTTCCTCCTCGGCCGGCTCGGACTTGCTCGCATCGTCGGCTGAGGCGATTTCGGACGCCGCGTCCGTCTCCGCCTCGTCCACCGCCACGATCGGCAGGTCCATTCGCACTGACGCCCCTTCAACCTTGCCGTCGCGCTTGGGCGCATCGGCCAACTGCAGTTTGCCGCCGTGCTGCTCGGTGATGCGCTGCACGATGGCCAGTCCAAGTCCAGTGCCTTTGACGCGCGTGGTCATGTACGGCTCGACCAGGCGGTCGCGGTTCTCCTTCGGCAAACCGCAGCCATTGTCGATAATGGTGATGTGGACGCGGTCGCCCTTGGTCCGGACTTCGCGGTGATCTGGCCCGTGCCCGCACGCTCCGGCGCGGCTTCCACGGCCGTGTCGATGCCCTCGCTCGCATTTTTCACCAGGTTCGTCACCGCCTGGGTGAGAAGGCGCTGGTCGGACATGGTCATGACCTTCTCCTTCGGAAGATCGAGCTCGAACTCGATGTCCGGACGGCTCACCTGGAACAGGAACACCGCCTCGCGCACGATCTCGCGCACGTCATGCATTTCCATGACGGGCTTGGGCATGCGGGCGAAAGCGGAGAACTCATCGACCATCCGCCCGATGTCGGAGACCTGGCGGATGATGGTGTCGGTGCACTGCTCGAAGAT
>NZ_LPWD01000274.1 GCF_001723295.1 Methyloceanibacter marginalis | reverse complement strand
CGCGACCGTGGCCAAATACGCGGCCGCCTTTGGCGTGGATTTGGAGCGCATCGGCTTCGACAAGCATCACATCTGCCGCCTCGTGCGCGCCGGCCGCGCGCTGCATGAGCAAAGTCACTCCGGCGTGCGGAAGCGTCTGCTGCAATATGGGTTGTGCCGGCCCGCCGACCTGACCTGCAAGGCCCGCGTCAAAGCCGAAATCTTCAGGCTGTACGAATTGCCGGCGCAGTGCCCGCAAGTCTGACCCGAGCGCTGCCTAGCGGGCGCTTTCCTGGGCCAACTGGGTGCCGGGCGAAGACTGCCGCCGGACGCATTCGCTGAGCGACGTCAGAACGGAGTGACGTATCACGGCGTGCTCGCGAAAACCCTGACGTTCCATCAGGGCCTGATGCAACTCGGGTAGCCGGTAAAACGGCACGCTCGGATACCAGTGATGTTCCAGGTGGTAGCCCACATTGCAGGGCAGGATGAAGATCCGCTCGAGCCACGTCGGGATCGTGCTACGCGTGATGGAATATTCTTCCTCATCGCTCTCCACCGCGCTGTGCTCGCAGATCAGGCGCATATATTGCGCCGCGAGGTGCCAAGTGCAGAACGGCACGATCCAATAAAGCAGAAACGCGGACCACAGACTGAAATACGTCAGCGCCGCGATCGTCACGGCATAGAAGCTGAACCGTGCTGCACGCATCCACCCCGGCGAGGGAATGAGTGTCGAGCCGACCAGACCGCGCACAATCCAGAATAGACCGGTGAGAAACGCCGCGCGGCGCAGCAGCACCAGTGCGAGCCCGAGCCGCGTTTTCGGAAACTGCCAATCCGGTGCGAGTTCGCCCGCCGCGTCGTGCGTGTACCAGATGTGGCGGTTCCCGTCGTCTGGCAGGTTCGTGTACTGGTGATGCGTGCCGTGGAACTTGCGGAAGCCTTCGACCGAGGCGAAGGTCGGCCACATCATGAAAATATTGGCGAACAGGTCGTTCTGCCAACGCGTCTTCAGCGTGCGGAAGTGCGAGGCGTCGTGGCCGAGGATCAGCAGCGCATGCTGGCGCGCGCCGATGAACATGACCGCGAGCACATAAAGTATTGGGTGCCAGAAATATGTGCACAGGGCGATGGCCCCGGCGATCCCCGCCCATTCGGCCAGAGTCGCAACCACCGCCTTCTCGGGCTGGAGCTGCGACAACTCCTTGATCCTGGCCGCGGGCAGCCGCTCGGGCACCATACGCGCTGTGTTGTGCGGATGGTTGACGACCGGATTCTTGGAGACGTCCTCCGCCGGGATTTCCTCCCGAAGGAAGGCCACCATGCGCCGTAACTTCGCTACGTCGGGCATCGCTCAGCCATAGCCTCTCCCTGTGTCGATTCCTGGGCAGACAACGCCGCTCGAAGTGACGAAGACCGCCGGCTGGCCTATACAGGCGGTCCTTGAACGAGATTCATACGGGCCGCGCCGTGTCAGCCTCTCCCACAAAGGAATATGATGTCCTGATCCTCGGCGGCGGGCACAACGGGCTCGTCTGCGCCGCCTATCTCGCCCGCGCCGGCCTCAAGGTTAAGGTCCTGGAGCGTCGCCCTATTGTCGGAGGCGCCGCGGTCACGGAGGAGTTCCATCCCGGCTTCCGCAACTCGATCGCCTCCTACACGGTGAGCCTGCTCAACCCGAAAATTATCGCCGATCTCGAACTGCACCGGCATGGGCTGAAGATCCTCGAACGGCCGCTGATGAACTTCCTGCCGCTCCCCGACGGCGGCTATCTGTTGACGGGCGACGGGCGCACCAAATCCGAGATCGCTAAGTTCAGCCAGCGCGACGCCGACCGCTACGATGCTTATGGCGCCAAGCTCGAGGAGATCGCGGACGTTTTGCGCGATCTCGTTCTGCGGGCTCCCCCGAACGTGGTCGAAGGTTTCGGCTTGCGCGGGCTTCGCGAACTCGGCCGCGCGGTGGCGCTCGGCAACGACCTCCGTCATCTCGATTTGGAGCAGCAGCGCCTCCTCCTCGATCTCTTCACCAAGCCGGCGGCCGATGTCTTGGACGAATGGTTCGAGAGCGCGCCGCTGAAAGCGTTGCTCGGTTTCGATTCCATCGTCGGCAACTACGCGAGCCCCTACGATCCCGGCACCGCCTATGTGCTGCTGCATCACGCCTTCGGCGAGGTGAACGGCAAGAAGCGCGTGGGGCCACGCCGTCGGCGGCATGGGCGCGATCACGCAAGCCATGGCCAAGGACGCGGCCGAACATGGCGTGGACATCCAGACGAACGCGGAGGTCGCCGAAGTTCTCGTCGAGAAAGGCCGCGCGACAGGCGTCGTGCTCAAAGACGGCAGCGTC
>NZ_LPWD01000273.1 GCF_001723295.1 Methyloceanibacter marginalis | reverse complement strand
GTGCGCGCCGGCACGCTCGATGACCCGAGCTCGCAGACCGCAGAAGATTTTATGGCGTCGGAGGCGCCGGATTGGGCGCCGTTCGACCCGGCCGTGGCGCGAGAGGAGCGGCAATAGCGGGATCCTTTAGGCGCCGGACTTGGTGTCCGTCTCGCCGCCGTCGGGCGTGGAGGCGTCGTCGCTGACGCCGAGACCCGGCTCGTCGTCGGACCGCGCCAGCGTGGCCGTGGGCAGGAAGCTCAAGCCGTAGACCAGGCCGATCAGCACGGCCCCGGTCAACAAAGACAATACCGAATACATGACACATCCCCTCCGTTAAGCCTGTTGTGCCAGGGGAACTGGGCGAGGCCGGGACGCAATCCCGCTTTTTCTCGGCACGGTACGTTAGCGCCCGCCACGGCGCCGCCGCAAGCCTTGCGGTTTTATGAAGCTTGTGCGCAGGCCGCGGGTCTTGCACCTTGCCGCGACGCCATAACAGGAGGGAATCCATGACCACGACCGGCGGCTGTTTGTGCGGTGCGGTACGTTACGAGATCGACGCGGCACCGGTCGCGGTTCGGACCTGCTGGTGTACCGACTGCCAGAAATTCGCCGCCGGCAACGCCACGGTCAATGTCGTCTTCCCGGCCGACGCCGTGCGCCTGGAAGGCAAGCTCACCGACTATGCGAGCACGGCGGACAGCGGCAATAGAATGCATCGCGGTTTCTGCCCCATCTGCGGAACGCCGGTGACCACGGGCTCCGAAGCGCGGCCGCATCTCCTGGGCATCCGCGGCGGCACGCTCGACGACCCGGCGCTGGCCCGGCCTGAGATCACCATCTGGACGCGAAGCGCGCCAAGCTGGGCGGTCATCGACCCGGACATCCCGCACGAGGAAACGCAACCCGCGCTGCCGGGCCCGCCGAAACCGTAGGCGCCCGCTACTCCTGCTGCGTGTCCGGAAGGCGTCGGCGCGCCGATGAGGATCTTCGAGAGGGTCCAGCGCGGGGGCAGCGTCTCGGCGATGTCGTCGATGCGCCACGCGCCGTCCTCGCGCACGAGGCTGAAGAGGAGGCTGCGCGGCTTGCCGAAATTGGCGAAGTCCGCGCGCACCCGCGCCTCGCCGCCGGAACGGTAGACCTCCTTCAGCGTGAGGCCGCCGATCTCCCAGTCCTGGCCGTCGACGATAGGATCGAAGTCGAGCCGGCCGACCTCGCCGTCGGGCGTTTCGGCGGCGTCCTTGTCGAGCAGCGCCCGCAGGCGCTTGGAGTAGATCGCCGATCCTTCCGGCTGGACGGGATCGGCGTCCTTGTCGTCCGTGTAGGGCTCGTAGACTTTAGAGACGAAGACCACCGCCTCGCTCGGCGGCTCCGGCTTCGCTTGCCCCTCTTCTTCGTCTTGCCCGCACGCGGTCACGGCACCGAGCGCGAGGAGCAGAGCGAGGCCGGCAGCAAGGCGCATGGCGGCTTAGGACCCCGCGCCGTCGCGATGCGCATGGCGAATTCTTCTTCCGGCGACAGCACCAGGGTCTTGCGGCTATGCACCGCGAAATAGGCGATGGCGATCGCGTACCACAGCGCCACGCCGACCACGCCGGTGCGGTAGACCGGATCGGCGAGCTGGAAGCCGATGGTGACGAGCGCGATGAGCACGGTGAGCACAGCACCGGGAACGCCGAACGGGCTTCTAAAGGGCCGCTCGATCTTGGGGAACTTGCGGCGGAGTTCGATGAAGGTCAGCCCTTGCAGCAGATAGGAGAACATGGCGCCGAACACCGCCATGTTCAGGAGCACGCCGCCGATAAAGGCGCCCGCGTCCTTGCCGCCCATGGTGAACCACACCGCGAGCATCACCGCGAGCCCGACGAGCGCGAGCGTAATGAGCGCCGTGTTCGGCGTCTTGTGCTTGGAGTGGGTGACCGACAAAAAGTGCGGGAAATAGCCTGCGCGGGACAACGAGTAGATCTGCCGTCCGCCGGCGAAGATGATGGCGTGGAAGCTCGCCACCAGCCCGGCCACCGCGGCCAACGCCAGCGCGCCCGCCGCATGCAGATCGAAGATGGCGCGGAAGCCGTCCAGGATCGGCTCGGGCGAGGTGCCGAGCGCGAACGCGCCGGTCACGGTCTCTGTGCCGCCCAGAGAGTCGGTCACGACGCGCTCGATCGGGATCGACGGGTTGATGAAGAGCACGAGAAAGCCGAGGCCGATCAGCGTGAACATCCCCAGCATGATGCCCTTGGGCATGTCGCGCTTGGGGTCCACGGACTCTTCCGCCGCCAAGGGAAGCTGCTCGATGGCGAGGAACAGCCATACGGCAAACGGCATGGCCGCGAGCACGCCGTAGATGCCGAAGGGCAGGAACGGCCCGCCTCCGTCAGGGAGTTGCACGGCCTCGCCCGCCTCGTTGACGCCGATGTTCAGCGCATAGCGGGTGAAGTCGATCTGGGGCAGGGCGCTCACGAAGAACGTGACCAGCACGGCGATCGCCATCAGCGTCACCATGGCCGTCACCATGAAGGACAGCTCAACGCCGCGCGCGTTGGCGGTGACGAAGATGATGTAGCCCGCGACCCAGTAGAGCGGCTGCAGCTCGGGCGGCGTGCCGAAGATCGCGGTGAGATAGGCGCCGATGAAATAGACGATCACCGCGGGCGTCAGCACGTATTCCACGTTTTCGGCCATGCCGGTGATGAAGCCGCCCCAGGGCCCGAACGCCGTGCGCGCGAAGGAATAGGCGCCGCCGGTATGCGGCAAGGCCGGGCTCATTTCGGCAATGGAGTAGGTGAGCCCGAGATACATCACGGTGATGATCACGGCGCCCAGGAACATGCCGCCCCAGCCGCCGACCGCGATGCCGAGGTTCCAGCCGGAGAAATCGCCGGAGATCACCGCAGCCACGCCCAGAGCCCAGAGATAGAAGACGCCCGCGTGGCGCCGGAGCTCGCGGTCCTCGAAATAGCCAGCCCCGCGGCGGTGTAGGAAACCCCCGCCTCGCTTCTCGTATTGGTGCCGGCTTCGCCGTCGGCCATATCCCTGCTCCCTCAGATTCGGCCCGGGACTATAGCAGGGGTGCGCCGCAAGGGGCAGGGCGGGTTGGAGGACAGGGCGCCTGCCGCGTCGGCCCACGTTTCTGCGGTCCTATTGGGGCGCCGGACGCGCCATTTGAGGTTTTTTCGCGCGGGGTTTCGCGGTAGATTCGCGTTGCGGCCGAGGGAGCCGGAACGGGGGTTCCATGCTGCCTGAACGCCAGTCCAAGGCGGCGATCGCCACCCTGCCGATCGCTTTTGCCCTGGTCACTCTCCTGTTTCCGCAGGCGAGGGCCGAGGACGCCGCCCCTATTTGCGATGAGTTCGGGCTCGCGCTCCTGTCGTCGCCGGTCTCCCCGCACAAGGGGACGCCGCTCCGGGTCATCTTCGCCGCCGAGACGCCGCTTGCCGGCGAGCTTCAGCTGATTGCGCCCTCCGGCAAGGTCGCGAGCCAATCGGCCGACCGGCAGGGCGGGCCGCCTTATTTCTGGTTCGCCGAGATCGCCGCGCCGCAGGCCGGCACCTGGCAGGTCACGCTCACACGGAACGATGCGGCGCCTGACTGCCGCACCGTCACGCGCGAGATCGTGGTCGAGCACCAACGGGCACGCGCACCGGGCGGCAGCAAGAATGTCTGGCCCATCAGCCGCCAATGGGATCGCGGGACGGAGAACCTGTATTCGGCGTGGATCGAGAAACTGTTCGACGCGCCGCTCGACGAGGATTTGTCGTGGAAGGCGATGGGCGAGGTTCTGCACGACCAATCGCGCAACGTCCTGTTCGATCATCTCGGTCTGCACGAGGACCAGAAGGACGCCACCATCCGGCCCGATTGCGCCGACGTCCCCTATTTCTTGCGCGCCTATTTCGCCTTCAAGATGGGGCTGCCTTTCGGCTATTCGAAATGCACGCGCGGCGACGGCGGCGCGGCGCCGAAATGCCAACAATGGTGGAACATCGTCAAAGAGGAGCCGGCGGAGACGACGGTCGTCGAGACCCGCGGCCGCCGCACCATCAGGACCGGCGGCCTGTTCGGGGCCGTGTCCGTGCAGGCGCCGGTGGTGCGGCGTACGGTCGTGTCCAGGCGGCCGAACGGGCTCGTGCCGGGCTTCCATCATTATCTGCAGAAGACGCTTGCGGACGGCGTGCATTCCGGCAACGGGCGAACGGCGGTCGGCGATGACGACACCGATTTCTATCCCGTGCCGCTGAAGCAGGACGCGTTGCGCCCCGGCACGATCTATGCCGATCCTTACGGCCACATTCTCGTCTTGGTGAAGCGCGTACCGCAGACCGCGGACGGCGCCGGCGTGTTCCTCGCGGTCGATGGACAGCCCGACGCGACGGTCGCGCGCAAGCGGTTTTGGCGCGGCAACTTTCTGTTCGCGCAGGATCCCGCGCTCGGCGGTCCCGGCTTCAAGCGCTTCCGCCCCATCGTGCGGGAGAACAACGGTGCGCTGCGGCGGCTGACCAATGCGGAGATCGCCGAGGATCCCGACTATGGCGATTTCTCGCTCCAGCAGTCGACGATCGGCGTCGAGGAATTCTACGACCGCATGGACGACGTGATGTCGCCGGCGCCGCTCGATCCGGTGCAGGCGATGAAGGAGGTCATCACCTCGCTGGAGGAGCAGGTGAACGCGCGCGCAACTCCGTCGAGAATGGACGCAAATTCCTCGCCGACGGTCCGCCGACCGTGGACATGCCGAACGGCGCGTCGATCTTCGAGACGACCGGCGCCTGGGAGAACTTCGCCACGCCCTCTCGCGATCTGCGTTTGCTGATCGCGGTCGACGTGGTGCGCAATTTCCCCG
>NZ_LPWD01000272.1 GCF_001723295.1 Methyloceanibacter marginalis | reverse complement strand
CCTCGATCTCGCCGCCGGTGATGTTGTCGGCCGGGAACGGGTTGTCGTCGGTGCCGCGGGGCTTCGGCGCCAGGAACATGGAAAGGCCCTTATAGCCCTTCTCGTTCGGGTCGGTGCGCGCCAGAACCGTCATCAGATCGGCGCGCGCGGCATGAGTGATCCAGGTCTTCTGACCGGTGATCTTGTAGACATCGCCGTCCTTCACCGCGCGGGTCGTCAGCGAAGCAAGATCGGAGCCGGTGTTCGGTTCGGTGAACACCGCCGTCGGCAGGATCTCGCCTGAGGCGATCTTCGGCAGCCACTCTTGTTTCTGCTCGTCGGTGCCCCCGTTGAGGATCAGCTCCTCGGCGATTTCCGAGCGCGTGCCGAGTGACCCCACGCCGATATAGCCGCGGCTCAGTTCCTCGGAGACGACGCACATGGCCTCCTTGCCGAGACCGAGACCGCCATATTCTTCCGGCAGCGTGAGCGAGAACACGCCGAGCTCGGCCATCTGGTTGATCAGCTCGAGCGGGATGTAGTTGTCCTTGAGATGCCACTCTTGCGCGTGCGGCACCACCTCAGCCAAGGAGAAACGTCGCATCTCATTGCGGATCTCCTCGTAGGTCTCTTCCAGACCAGGATCGCCGAAATTGGCCGAAGCCGCGCCTTGCGCGTCCTGGATCAATTCGACGACGCGGGCACGCATCTCGGGCGTCACGCCCTCGATCAGCGCGGTCACGTCCTCGGTGAGAAAAGCAGTCCGCGCCGACTCGTCCAGACCGAGTTCATGCAGCCGGACCACCTCGCCCTGGCTCATGGTCACGCCGCCCGCAAGCTGCGCGAGATATTCCCCCGCCCCGATCTGGCTCAGCAGGGACTCCATCTCGCCGAAACGGCCCTCACTCTCCATGCGCTTGGCGTAGTCGGCGAGCTGGCGGATGCCTTCCGCGTAGGTCGAGATCCAGGCGAGCCCATGCGCCACATGCTGTTCGCGCTCCAGCGCCGCGTTATCGATCTTGCCGCCGGGGGCGAGCTTGGCCTTCACGGCCTCGGTCGCCTGGACATTCAGGGTTCCAGCCGCCTCGGCGGCGGCCTCGAGCAACGGGACAAGGGCGGCGGGGCTCAAAGTCTCACGGTCGGTCACGGTCTCGGCGGCGGTCAAAGTCAGCTCCTCGGAACGATTCTAGTCGGATTTCGGGCACAACGAAGCCCGGCATGCGCGCGAAGTCAAACCCCAAAAAGAAAGCGCCCCGGACTTCTGATCCGGGGCGCTTTTAGGCCTTGGCAGCCGAATTCGGGACCGGCTAAGCCTTAGGACTTGCCGTGCATTTCCTGGCTGGCTTCGAGCACGTCCTCGAAGGTCCGCAAACCCGTGACCGGTGCGCTCACCAGCACCGACATATTGCCGGGGCGATGCTCGTTCTTCCACATGCGCATATGGGCCTTCGGAATCTGCTCCCAGGGGAACACCTCGGACATGCATGGGTCGACATGCCGCTCGATGACGAGCTTGTTGGCCTGGCTCGCTTGCGCCAAATGGGCGAAGTGGGAGCCCTGGATGCGCTTCTGGTGCATCCACACATAGCGGGCATCCATGGTGAGGTTGTAGCCGGTCGTGCCGGCGCAGAACACGACCATGCCGCCGCGCTTCACGATGAAGCAGGAGACCGGGAAGGTCGCCTCGCCCGGATGCTCGAACACGCTATCGACGTTCACGCCCTTGCCGGTGATCTCCCAGATCGCCTTGCCGAACTTGCGGACCTCTTTGTTCCAGGCGTCGTACTCTGGCGTACCGACCTTGGGCATCTGGCCCCAGCAGTCAAAGTTCTTCCGGTTGATCACGCCCTTGGCGCCGAGCGACATCACGTAGTCGTTCTTGTCGTCTTCGGAAACGACGCCGATGGCATTGGCGCCTGCCGTGGCGCAGAGCTGAATGGCCATGGAGCCGAGGCCGCCTGAAGCGCCCCACACCAGGACGTTATGGCCGGGCTTCAGCGTGTGCGGACGATGGCCGAACAGCATGCGGTAGGAGGTGGCGAGCGTCAGCGTGTAGCAGGCGGCCTCCTCCCAGGTGAGATGCTGCGGCCGCGGCAGAAGCTGGCGGTCCTGAACGCGCGCAAACTGCGCGAACGAGCCGTCCGGCGTCTCGTAGCCCCAAATGCGCTGGGACGGCGAGAACATTGGGTCGCCGCCGTTACATTCCTCGTCGTCACCGTCGTCCTGGTTGCAATGGATGACGACCTCGTCGCCGACCTTCCAGCGTTTGACCTTGGAGCCGACGGCCCAAACGATGCCGGACGCCGTCGAACCGGCGATGTGATAGGGATTCTTGTGCACGTCGAACATCGAGATCGGCTTGCCGAGCGATGCCCAGACGCCGTTGTAGTTGACGCCCGCAGCCATCACGAGAACGAGCACGTCGTGGGAATCGAGCTCCCAGGTCGGCACGACCTCGACCTGCATGGCCTCGTCTGGCGGCCCCTGGCGCTCGCGGCGGATCGCCCAGGCATACATGTTCTTCGGCACATGACCGAGCGGGGGAATCTCGCCGATCTCGTAGAGATCCTTGATCTCGCCCTTCGGCGCAGACGTTTCTGGAGAAACTTCAGCTAAAGACATCTCATTCATCCGGTTGTCCCCCCAGTCCTATTCTTCGGGCGCTTTTTTGCACTGCGGCAATTGTCTTCGATCCATCTCGCGACTGCAACATGTTTGCGGGCCGCAGACTTAATCGCAAGCCCACCAAAAGCGCCGCGTGCTCTCTTGGAAATGCTCAATTTTGGCAGCAGGGCCACAATCGGGGAGGAGGGTTAGCAAAAAGAACCGGCTCTGCCCAGGGGTGATTCGCACCCCTGGCGCGGCACGCCGCCGCTGGCCCATGCCGCATTCTCGCCGCGCTATCGCCGCGAGACCGGCAGACTTCGCGGGTGACTGCGGCTCGATTTGCGGGATTTAGATCACGGATCGGTGTGCCCCGGAACCGCGCACCCTTTCAGTCTGTTTACGCCCCAGTCCGGACGTCACGCAAATTGACCCCAAGGAGACGATAGTATGAAAACCTACAAGACAGCCCTGCTTGCCACCGCGGCGACGTTCGCCCTTGGCATGGGTGTGGCGATGGCCGAGGACGCGCCGGGCGCCACGAGTGACATTGTGATCGCAGCCGAAGGGGCCAATCCCGGCAGCGCGGTCGAGCCCAATACCGAAATCGAGAACAAGGGCGCCCTGTCGGCTCCCGAGAAGAACGAGTCTCAGCCCATGGAGGGTGCGGGTAGCACCACCGGCGGCATGACCGACGAGTCGTCCGCGAACGTGCCGGGCGCCAGCGCCGAAGGCAATCCGGCCAACGAGAATCAAGGCGCGCTTTCCGCTCCCGAGAAGGACGCCATGGGCACCGACAAGCCGACCGGCGGCATGACCGATCGCTCTGCCGGTAACGTGCCGGGTGCGGACGCCGAGGGCGACCCCGATATCCAGAATCAGGGTGCGTTGTCGGCCCCTGAGAAGGACACCGACAAGATGTAAGCCGGTACGAGGCTTGGGAACCTCTCCCCAAGTTCAGTACTGAAAAGGCGGCGCCGGTTGCGCCGCCTTTTTCTTTGCCGGAAGCACCGCACCCATGGGATAGGACGGGGCCTCGGTTGCCACGAGACGGCAGCTCGTGCTTCGATAAGGCCAAACTGAGCGCCCCAGCGCCCTCCGGAGATCACGAATGGCAGACGGCAAGACAGAGCGCGATAAGCCTTGGATGTTCCGCACCTATGCGGGCCATTCGACGGCCAAGGCCTCGAACGAGCTTTACCGGAAGAACCTGTCGAAGGGGCAGACCGGCCTCTCGATCGCTTTCGATTTGCCGACCCAGACCGGCTACGATTCCGACGAGGCGCTGGCCCGCGGCGAGGTCGGCAAGGTCGGCGTTCCCGTCTCGCATCTCGGCGACATGCGGCACCTGCTGGAAGGCATCCCCCTCGACGCGATGAACACGTCGATGACCATCAACGCCACCGCCGCCTGGCTGCTCGCGCTCTATGTCTCGCTTGCCGACGAGCAGAATGTCGACCGCGCCAAGCTCACGGGCACGGTGCAGAACGACATCCTCAAAGAATATTTGTCGCGCGGCACCTATGTGTTTCCGCCGGCGCCGTCGCTGCGGCTGATCAAAGACGTCATCGTCTTTACCAACCGCGAGATGCCGAAATGGAATCCGACCAACGTCTGCTCATATCATTTGCAGGAAGCGGGCGCGACGCCGGCCCAAGAACTCGCCTTCGCCCTGGCCACTGCCGTGGCCGTGCTCGACGAGGTTAAGAACTCCGGCGAGGTGTCCGATGAGGACTTTCCGAGCGTGGTCGGAGCGATCAGCTTCTTCGTCAATGCGGGCGTGCGCTTCGTCACCGAAGTCTCCAAGATGCGCGCCTTCGTCGATCTGTGGGACGAAATCGCGCGCGACCGCTATGGCGTCGAAAATCCGAAGCTCCGGCGCTTCCGCTATGGCGTGCAGGTGAACTCGCTGGGCTTGACCGAGCAGCAGCCCGAGAACAACGTCTATCGCATCCTGCTGTCGATGCTGGCGGTTACGCTGTCGAAGAAAGCCCGCGCCCGCGCCGTGCAGTTGCCGGCCTGGAACGAGGCGCTCGGCCTGCCGCGGCCCTGGGACCAGCAATGGTCGCTGCGGCTCCAGCAGATCGTGGCCTACGAGACCGACCTTCTGGAATATGGCGACATCTTCGACGGCTCCGAGGTGATCGACAAGAAAGTCGAGGAGCTGAAGGAACAGGCCCGCGCCGAACTTGCCAAGCTCGATGCCATGGGCGGCGCGGTGGCCGCCATCGACTATATGAAGGAGGCCCTGATCGCCTCGAATGCCGCACGCATCGCCGACATCGAGCGCGGCGATCAGGTGCTGGTCGGCGTCAACCGCTATACCGAGACCGAACCCTCACCGCTCGATGCCAGCGGCGAAGGCATCCTGACCGTGTCGGAAGCCGTAGAGCTCGAGCAGATCGCAGCGCTGCAAGCCTGGCGTCAACAGCGCGACGACGCGGCCGTGCGCCAAGCGCTCGTGGATCTCAAAGAGGCGGCCTCCGAAGGCCGCAACATCATGCCGCCGTCGATTGCCGCCGCTAAAGCCGGTGTCACCACAGGAGAATGGGGCGCGGTGCTGCGCGAAGTGTTCGGCGAATACCGCGCGCCGACCGGCATCGGCGCCGAGCACTCTGTCGATACGGAGCGGTTGAAGCAGGTGCGCGAACTTGTCGAGCAAGTCTCAGGCAAGCTCGGCCGCACCCTCACCTTCGTGGTCGGCAAGCCCGGCCTCGACGG
>NZ_LPWD01000271.1 GCF_001723295.1 Methyloceanibacter marginalis | reverse complement strand
GCGTTCGTATATTCGTGGCCGCAGTAAACCTCCGTCTCCGGCGGCAGCACGGCGAGCTTCGACAGCGAACTCCACATGGTCGGCGCGTCGCCTTCGAGCAGCTTGCCGCAGCCGACCGAGAACAGCGTGTCGCCGACGAACACCGCGCCCTCCTCCGGGAAGAAATAGCTGACATGCCCGCGCGTGTGGCCCGGGGTTTCGATCACATGGCCCTTGGCGTTGCCGATCTCGACCGTATCGCCTTCCTTCACCTCCACATCGAGACCGGGGATCAGCCCCGCTTCGCGTGCGGGACCGGTGACCGTGCAGCCGGTCTTCTTTTTCAGAGCATCGATGCCCGCCGTATGATCGGCGTGGTGGTGCGTGACCAGGATATCGGTGAGGGTCCAGCCCTTCTGCCCCAGCGCCGCCTTAATCGGCTCCGCCTCGGGCGCGTCGATCGCGGCGGTCGCACCCGTCTCGGGATCGTGGATAAGCACGCCGTAATTGTCGCTGCGTGTCGGAAATTGATAAATGTCCAGCTTGGCCATCGCGGTCTCTTCTTTCTTGCTTGTCAATTCGGCTGAGGCGCCGGACCGTACCATTTGAGGCGCGAGGATTGAACGGCCCTCGAAGGGACTTGAGAACGAACTCTAAACGCCCCCACATCACAATCGAGCCATGCATCTCGACGCGATCGATCTCAAAGATTTCTCGCCCGCCGCCTGGGGCTGATGGTGCGGCGCCTGCTGCGCCACCGCATCCGGGCCCGCTGGGGCGACGTGCGGGGCATGCGCGTGTTCGGGCTGGGCTATGGCACGCCCTATCTCGCCGAGTTCCGCGGCGAAGCGCGCTGCGTTGGCGCGCTGATGCCCGCCGGCTTCGGCGCCCTGCCCTGGCCGGACCGTGGGGCCTCCCTCACCGCCCTCGTGGAAGAGACCGAACTGCCTTTGGACGACGAAGCCGCCGACCGCATTCTCATGGTGCATATGCTGGAATGGTCGGAGCGCTCGCGCACGCTGCTGCGCGAGATCTGGCGCGTGCTGAGCCCCAATGGCCGCGTGCTGATCGTGGTGCCGAACCGGCGGGGCTTGTGGGCGCGGGTCGACACCACGCCCTTTGGCTATGGCAGCCCGTTCAGCCGCTCCCAGCTCGCGAAGCTCCTGAAAGATGCCATGTTCCAGCCCGAGGGCTGGCACTACGCGCTCTACACCCCGCCGTTCAACTGGCGCGTGCTGACCCGCTGGCCGGCCTTCTGGGAGCGCCTGGGGCTCATCCTGTGGCCGACCTTCTCCGGCGTGATCATGGTCGAGGCGACGAAGCAGGTCTATGCGGCCATGCCGGTGCGCGAAACCGAGCAGAAGGTC
>NZ_LPWD01000270.1 GCF_001723295.1 Methyloceanibacter marginalis | reverse complement strand
GCCTCCACGGCGGCGGGATCGCCCTCTTTCGGAGGGCGGTAGCTCTTGTGCTGCGAGTTCGACAGGCCCGTGTATGTGCCCTTGGCGAACTGGATGTCCTTGGGGATGTCCACGACGACGGGACCGGGCCGGCCGGAGCGCGCAACATAGAACGCCTCGTGCAGGACCCGCGCCAGCTGATCGACGTCCTTCACCAAGTAATTGTGCTTGGTGCAGGGGCGCGTGATGCCGACCGTGTCGCATTCCTGGAAGGCGTCGTTGCCGATGAGATGAGTCGGGACCTGCCCGGTGATGCAGACCACGGGAATCGAATCCATGAGCGCGTCAGTGAGGCCCGTAACCGCGTTGGTGCGCCGGGACCCGAGGTGACGAGGACCACGCCGACCTTGCCGGTGGAGCGGGCATAGCCTTCCGCCGCATGCACGGCGCCCTGCTCGTGGCGCACAAGCACGTGCTTCAGCCCATCGTGCTGGAACAGCTCGTCATAGATCGGCAGCACCGCGCCGCCGGGATAGCCGAAGATGTGCTCGACGCCTTGGTCGGCGAGAGCCTGAAGCACGATCTGGGCGCCTGTCATCGAGGCCGACATGTCACTACTCACTGGCAAAACCGGGCCTAAGCGGCTGGAACCAGCCACTGCCCGGTGGAAAACATACGGTAATGGCGGGAAACGCCGGATTAAGGCGGGCACCCTAAGGCGTCGATGTCACAGGGTCAACGAGAAACGCGAATGAATGGCAAGTTTCTCTGACCTTATCTTTCCAAAAATTACCCTTTACCGCACCAGGCTATTTCATTGTTGCGCGGACAGATGGCGTTCGAGCCGGCGCCCGCCTCAAGCGACAACCATCCTAGACATTGGCCTGCGATCCGCCTATGTCCCTACCGCTTTGAGGGACAATGCGGCGCTGCGGTAAGGCGCGCACGCGGGCAACCATCCAACACTCTTCCACGCACCTGGTCTGAATGCAGCAATCTGCAAGTTCAGAAACGTATGTTGCCAACGGCAACGGCAATGGCGACGGCAACGGCCATGGCAATGGCGCGCCGGCGCTGGGCAAGCGCGCGTTCTGGGCGCTGACCTTCGGCTCCATTGGCGTCGTCTATGGCGATATCGGCACGAGCCCGCTCTACGCGCTGCGCGTGGCGGTGCTGGCGGCCGGCGGCGAGCACGGCGTCGTCACCCAAGCCGCCGTCTACGGCGTGCTGTCGTTGATCTTCTGGTCCCTGATCGTCGTCGTGACGCTGAAATACGTGCTGATCCTGCTGCGGGCGGACAATAACGGCGAAGGCGGCAGCCTTTACCGCCGTCGGCAAGCGCACGCCGCTGGTGCTCGCGCTCGGCATTCTCGGCGCGGCGATGTTCTACGGCTCCACGCTGATCACCCCTGCCCTGTCGGTGCTGTCGGCGGTGGAAGGGCTCAATGT
>NZ_LPWD01000269.1 GCF_001723295.1 Methyloceanibacter marginalis | reverse complement strand
CCGTAGCCGGGATGGATCGCTTCGGCGCCGGTGGCGCGCGCGGCATCGAGGATGGCTTCGGCGTTCAGGTAGCTCTCGGCGGCCGGCGGCGGCCCGATGGCAACCGCCTGGCCCCCCATGCCCACATGCATCGAGTGGCGATCCGCGTCGGAGTAGACCGCCACGCTTCCGATGCCCATGCGATCGAGCGTGCGCATGATGCGGCAGGCGACGGCCCCACGATTGGCGATGAGGACTTTCTTGAACATGAGCCCGTCACGCGCCCCAGATCAGAACTTCGATGGGCGTCGGGTTGTACGCGTTGCAGGGGTTGTTGAGCTGCGGGCAGTTCGAGATCAGCGCGATGACATTCATGTTCGCGATCATCTCGACATATTTGCCCGGCCCCGACAGGCCGTCCTCGAAGCGGAGCCCGCCGTCGGGGGTGACCGGCACGTTCATGAAGAAGTTGATGTTGTGGGCGATGTCCCGCTTGGACAGGCCGAACTGCTCGTTCTCCGCGACGGCCAGCAGATAGTTGTCACGGCAGGAATGCATCGTCCTCTTGTCGAGGGCGTAGCGCACGGTATTGCTCTCGGCGGAGCACGCACCGCCAAGCGTGTCGTGGCGGCCGACCGTATCGGCGGAGATGGTGAGCAGCGGCCGGCACAAATTCGACATGAGCACGGAGCCGCATGTGAGATAGATGTTGCTCTGCTCGCGGATGGTGTCGCAGGCGGAGTAGTGCTCCGCCGGATCGTCCGCGTTGTAGAACAGCGTGTCGGCGGCCTGGTTGCCTTCGAGATCGAGAATGCGCAGCGTCTCGCCTTGGCGGACGACATGCATCCAGTAGTCGCCGGCGGGCACGATTTTGCGGTAGTGCGCGGCGCTTGCATCGAGCGTGCTGTCCTTGCGCATGATCAGCAGACCTCCGTGCAGCAGGCCATCCGGGTGAGGCGGTTGTTCTCGAAGCCGCGGCCGTCTCTGGCGCCGAAAGGCGATTGGGATCGTCTGCCGCGGCCGGCGGGCCGTCGAAGATGTCGAATTGCATGGGCTTTCGCGGAAACGCAGGCGCGGTGTCGAGGGGATGCGGGCAGGTGTGGAACAGCACCATGGTATCCATCTCGAAGCGCAGCTCGACGGAGGCCCCCGGCCTTGCCGCCGTTTGGTCCAAAGACAACGACCCGTCATCGTCGGCGACGGTCTTGCTGAACCAGTTCACGTTGGCGGGAAGATCGCGCGGGCCGAGGCCGTATTTGGCGCCTTCGATGAGCAGGCTGTCGCGGCCGTTCTGGTACCAATCGTTGCGGTAGTCCTGGTAGCTGTGCTCACCCCATTTCGCGGCGACGGACGCCTTGGTGGTATTGCCGCAAACCGTGTCGTGCCACCCGAAGCTGTCCGCGACGATCGAGCAAAAAATGCGCCCCATGTCCGAGTAGAGGCAGTGCCCTTGGGTGAGCTTGAAGGTGTGCTGGCATTTCAGCGTGTCCGGCGCGTTGTAGCGCTCGAGCACATTCAGCGGGTTGAAGAAGACCATGCCGACATTGGCGCCGCCTTCGAGATCGGTCAGCTTGAGGCGCTTGTTCCGCCCAAGCACCAGCGACCGGTGCTTGGCTCCCGGGAGCATCTCCGACGCAATGTGTTCCATTTTTCGACCTCCAAACGGCCCGCGTCGTTGCGCGGGCTTTCGATGCGCCGGGCCGTCCCGGCATTCTGGAGATCCGCGAGAGGCCGTCCCCCCGCGGCACTTGCGGCCGGTCAGGACGGTTTCGTCGCCGCCTTTGGCGCCGGATCGCTGCCGGCGATCTTCGCTGGCCAGAGCGAGATGTCCTTGGTGATCGTCGCCCCTGACGCGGGGGCGCTTGACCGGCCGCGGGCTTGGTATCCCCGACAAGCGTGGCCCCGAAGCGCTCGCGCTCTTCGGGTAGATCGCGCGGCCGCTCGAAGGCGATGATCCGCGTGCCGAGCGCGAAGGCTTCACGCAGATCGTGGGTGACCATCACCACGGTCAGGTCCGTCTCGTTCCAGATGCGCTTCATCAAGACATGGATGTCGGCGCGAATGCCGGGGTCGAGCGCGCCGAACGGCTCGTCGAGCAGCAGGACGCGCGGCTTGCGCATGAGCGCCTGGGCGAGCGCGAGCCGCTGCTGCATGCCGCCGGACATGGCCGATGGATATTTGGTCTCGTTGCCGGCGAGCCCCACCTCGGCGAGAAGCGCTTCCGCCTCCTCGCGCGCGGCGCGGCGTTTCGCGCCCAGCAGGTGACCGAAGAGACCCGCCCTCTCGAACTCACGGCCGACCATGACGTTCTCGACCGCCGTCAAATGGGGAAACACGGAATAGCGCTGGAACACCACGCCCCGGTCGAAGTCCGGCTCGGGCTTGAGCGGCTTGTTCTCAAGCAGGATCGCGCCCCGCGTCGGCCGCTCCTCGCCGAGCAGCAGGCGAAGAAACGTGGTCTTGCCGCAGCCGGACGGACCGACGAGCACAAGAAAGGCGCGCGGCTCGATCTCGAGGTCGATCTGCTCGAGCACCACGTGGTCGCCGTACTCCTTCCAGACATGCTCGAAGACGATCTCGCTCATGCCTTCCTCGCTTCGGCGAACCACGGATAGGCTTTGCGCTGCAGCAGACGCAGGGCGAGATCCATGAGGAAGGCGAGAAGCGTGATCCACACCACGTAGGGGATGATCACGTCCATGGAGAGATAGCGGCGCACCAGGAAGATGCGATAGCCGAGACCGCTATCGGCGGCGATGGCTTCCGCCGCGATCAGGAACAGCCAAGCCGGGCCGATCTCGAGGCGAAGGGCATCGAGAAGCCGCGGCATGGTTTGCGGGAACACCACGCGCGAGGCGATCTGCGCCGTGGAGGCGCCGAGCGTTTGCGCCTTGATGAGCTGCTCTCTTGGAATGTCGCCGACACGCAAGGCCACGTCGCGGATGAGCTTCAGCGACGTGCCGATGACGATTAGCGCGATCTTCGACGCTTCCCCGAGCCCCATGACGATGAACAGGATCGGCAAGAGAGCCAGCGGCGGTACCATCGACATCACGGCGACGAAGGGGCCGAGGGTGGCGCCCATCACCGGCAACAGCCCGATGAGGACGCCAAAGACGAGCGCGATCAAGGCCGCGATGCCGAGACCGCTCAAGAGCCGCTTCAAGCTCGCCGCCGTGTCGGACCATAAAAGATATTGGCCGGTCCGGGGGTCGGGCTCGAAGGCGTAGGCCTTGATCGCCTCGCCCATGGTCTCGAAGCTCGGGAGCAGCTTGTCGTTTGGATTTTCCGCAAGGCGGAGATTCGATCCAATCGTATAGGCGACAAGCAGCGCCACGAACGGAAGCAGCGCGAGCGCGATGCGCGCCGTACGGCTCAGGCGCAAATTGATAGCGCGCATGGTGCCCTGTTCCGCCGACCCGTTCCCGCCGGCCCCCTAGAGCTTCCCGTCCGCGGCCTCTTTCATGAAGGTCTCGTCGTAGCGGAACTTCACGTTGTCTTTGTCGCCGAACACGGTCTTGTCGGGGAACTCGACGCCGATCGCACCCGCGGTCTTGGCGTCCTTGCCGAGCAGGGATTTCTCGAACAGGAACTTGGAGACGCGCTCCGTCGTGGTCTTGAGGTCGTCGCTGGTGACGAAGGCGACCGCGTCCTTCGGCTCGGTGAACAGCTCCGTCGTCTCGAGCATCCCGTCAAAGCCGGCGACATCGGTGCCCGACGCCTTGGCCATCGACTCCTTGGCCTCGGCCTCGGACTCCCAAGGCCTTCGTGTCCAGATCCCGGCGAGGGCCTTGCCGAACTTCGGATTGTCCTTGAGGACCTCCGTGTTGGCGACCATGAGATCGATGATCTCGCCGGGAATCTGCGAACTGTCGAACACGAGGTTCGCATCCGGGGATTCGAGGATCGTGGACACGATCGGCTTCCAGGTCACCACCGCCGTGACGTCGTCGGTCTTGTAGGCGGCGGCCATGTCGGCATCGGAGGTGTTGACGACCTTCAGGTCCTTCTCCTCGGCGCCGATGCTCTCGAGGGCGCGCGCCAGAAGATAATGCGACACCGAAAACTCGACGAGATTGACGTCCTGGCCCTTGATCGCTTCGAGCTGGTCCTTGTCTTTCAGGATCACGGCGTCGTTGCCGTTCGAGAAGTCGCCGACGATCACGGCCGTGGTGTCGACGCCGCCCGCCGAGGGAATCGACAGCGCATCCATGTTGGTGATCGTCACCGCGTCGAAGGCGCCGGCGGTAAACTGATTGATCGACTCGACGTAATCGTTGAACTGTTTGACCTCGATATTGATGCCGTATTTGTCGGCCCACTTCTTCACGATGCCCGCCTCGTCGGCATAGCCCCAGGGCATCCAGCCGACATAGATCGACCAGGCGACCTTGAAGTCCTTTTTCTCCTCTGCCTTCGCAGGCGAAAGCGCGACCCCCGCCAGGACCGCGACGGCCATGACTCCGGTGAGAACGAATTTTGTGAAACTGCGCATTGGCACCCCCTGTGCTCGCATGACCACGTTTTCGGCCGCGCGGGGGCTTCGATGCGAAACGGAAAGACCTCAGGAGAGCGAAAGCGGAGGCCTGTCCGTTCGCGTGCCGAAGCACCGCGCGGTATAGGTCTCCCGGGCTTTTATCCCGCCGTGGCTCCGCCTCTCACATGAGACGGGAGAGCCTCTCTCGGACCTGACGCTGATAAGCCGGAACCCTAGAGGCGTTATGCGGACAACTTTGCAGGGGTCATGCCAGTCGCCGCGGACTGAAATCTCCGGCAAAATCGACCGGCATCGCGCCGGCGGCGGCGTTCTGCCTTATCGCTGTGCAGGGCGTCCAAATACTAGGCGTGGATGATCTCGCCACATGAGCGAAAGGGGCCGTCTCCGACCCCTTCACCCCCGTACCCGTACGGCAGGCGGGATACGCAGAACAATCCCCGCCAAGGGTCCACAACGCGGCACCTTCGGGATGGTTCCAAATTAATTTCGGATACTTGAAAAAAGAGGCGCGCGGCCCCGATTGGGGGCCACGCGAGGGGGGAGGCTAGGCGGGGATAAACTTGAGCGAAACGCCGTTGATGCAGTAGCGCAGGCCCGTAGGCTTCGGGCCGTCGTTGAAGACGTGGCCGAGATGCCCGCCGCAGCGGCGGCAATGCACCTCCTCGCGGAGCCCAAAGCTCCAGTCCTCTTTGGTCCCGACGGCGCCCTCGATCGGCGCATAGAAGCTCGGCCAGCCGGTACCGGATTCGAACTTGGTCTTCGAGGAGAACAGCGGCAGGTCGCAGGCGGCGCAGGCGAAGGTGCCCTTGCGCTTCTCCTTGTTGAGCGGGCTCGTCCACGGCCGCTCCGTGTCCTCCTCGCGGAGAACCGCATATTGCTGCGGCGTGAGAATTTCCCGCCACTCCTCCGGAGTCTTCGTGACCTCGAAATGGCCCTCGGTGGCCGCGGTCGCCTCGCTGCCGCGCCATTTCAGGAGGCCGACGCCGGCAGCCGCGACGGCGGCGACGCCGGCGGTACCTAGGAGGATGGTTCGTCGCGTGACCATGATGGCTCCTTGCAAATTGCCCCTCAGGGGCGAAATCTCGTATCGAATCTAAGACTTCCGCCGCAGGTTCAATTCAACTTGCGCGCACGAACGTTCACGACGGCTTTATTAGGTGGGCGCCGCTTTTCGGGCGCTTTCAGGCCCGAAAGGAAGGCGATGTCTCAATTGCGCGTGCTTGTCGTTGTGAACCCCAAGGCTCCCGGGCCGAGGATGCGCTTTCCGCCCTGCCCGATTGGTTTGCCGCGCGCGCCGCCTCGAGACGATCGTGACCGACTCCCGAGACGCTCTGAACCAGGCCATCGCCGAGCATGGCGCGGAGGCCGACCGCATCGTCATCGGCGGCGGCGACGGCACCATCTCCCAGGCCCTCCCCCACCTGCTTACCCTGGGCAAGCCGCTCGCCGTGCTGCCGCTCGGCACCGCCAACGACTTCGCCAATACGTTGGGCGTTCCAGCCGACGTCATGAAAGCGGCCGAGATCGCGCTGGAGGGCCGCCCGCACCAGATCGACGTCGGTCTGGTCAACGGCCAGCCCTTTTTGAACGTGGCGAGCATCGGGGTGGCGGCAACCGCGGTCCATGCCCAGACGACTGAACTGAAGCACCGCTGGCGCATGCTCTCCTACCCGATCAGCCTGCTTCACGCGGCCCGGGACTCGAAGCCCTTCGTGGTCACGATCACCGTGGATGGGAAGACGTCTTGGACGGGGGCGGTCTATCAGGTGAGCGTCGGCAACGGCCGTTTCCACGGCGGCGGCCTCACGGTCGCCGACCACGCCACCATCGACGACGGCAAGCTCGATCTCTATCTCGTGGCGCCGGGGACCGCGTGGCAACTCATGGCCTGTATCACCCATCTGAAGTTCGGCTTCAGCGCCCCGGCCCTGCTGCATCGAAGCTGCGCCACGCGCGTCACCCTCACCACATCGAAGCCGCGCGCGTCAATGCCGACGGTGAGATCCAGACGCAGACGCCGGCGGAGTTCTCGTTGCGCCGTCAGGGCCTCACGGTGATCGTGCCAAGAACGCTGCCGGCCGGACACCAGGGTCTGTCGCCGATGCAGGAGGAAGAGACGCCGGCGCTAGCCCCGTGACGTCACGTGCGCGGCCGGGATCACGATCTCGCAGTGAACGCCCTTGACGGGGAAGGACAGCGTGACGTCGCCGGCGAGCGCCTTGCCGACGACAGTCTCCAACATGGCGCGGCCGAAGCCGGACCGTGACGGCTCGCTAACTTTGGGCCCGCCACTCTCGTCCCAGGTCAGCTTCAGCTTCTTGGCGTCCTCGCAGTAATCCCATTTGATGTGGATCTCACCGCCGGGCTTGGACAGCGAACCGTATTTCTCGGCGTTGGCCGTGAGCTCGTGCAAGGCGAGGCCGAGATTGTGGACGGCCTCGGGCTTCAGCATGACGTCCTCGCCTTCGATGGCGATGCCCCGCCCGAACGCATCGGCATGCGATTCCAATTGCTGCTCCACCAGCATGCGCAGCGAGGCGCCATGCCAATCGTCGGCGACGAGCAGGTCGTGCGACATGCCGATGGCGTAGAGCCGGGCGCTGAAGCGATCGAGAAACCCTTCGACCGACGTGGTGCGCGCGGCGGTCTGGCGGGCGATGGCGTGGATCACGGCCAACAGGTTCTTCGAGCGGTGCGTCAGCTCTCGCAGCAAGAGGCGGAGTTGATACTCGTTGGCTTTGCGCTCGGTGACGTCGACGGCAACCGAGGCCGCGCCGACGATCTTGCCCGCGTCGTCGCTGAGCGGCTCGATCACGAAATAGAAGGAGCGTTCGCGACGATAGAGCTCGAAATCGATCTCGAGCTCCTGCGACTTGCCGGTCTTCATGGCCTCCTGCTTGGCAGCAATGATCTTGACCGCCGCCTCGGGAGGAAAGATGTCGGCGTCCGTTTTGCCGATGAGATCCTCGGACTTCAGCCCCGCCGGCAGGTTGTGCGCCCAGGTAAAACGCAGATCCGCGTCCTGGCTGAACACCGAGATGGGCGAACCGCGCAAGGCGATCTCGAAGCGCTGCTTGGCCTCGGCGAGCTCTTGGGTGCGCTCCTCCACGCGCGCTTCGAGCTGCTGCCGTGTGGACTTGAGTTCCTCCAAGGTCGTCAGGTGCGCGGAGATTTCCGCCTGAAGCCGGTCGCGGGAGGCAGACCGAGGAGATGCGGCGCGAGCCATAACAGGCCGATGGCGGTGGCGAGCGCCAGCAAGGCCGCGGCGCCCTTCAGCAAGCCTTCCAGCGCGGGCGCCTTGAGCCATGGCGCCAGCAGAGCGGCGAAATGGACAAGACCCACGGCAAACACGAAGAGCAGAAACAGCTTCACCAGCGCGGCTTCGCGCTCACTGCTCTCGCCACGGCGCCTGTACAAATAAAGCAGCACCGCGGGTACGAGCAGGAAGGTGGCGGCAATGACACCGTCGGCAACGGCATGGAGCAGCGGCAGGCTTCCCGGCCAAGCCAAACCCTGTCCGTCGGTCTCAAGCATGGCGAGCGAGCTTTCCATCGCGGCCCGTCATCCCGCTACGCCTCCGCGCCCCTAGGTAAGAACTGGTGCGCACTAGACAACCGCCGCGATGAGGGTGACGAGGAATACCACGAGGAAGATGAAGAACAGGATGCGGGCAATGCCGCCTGCGGCCGACGCCACGCCCCCGAAACCGAATACGCCGGCCACCAGGGCCACCACCGCGAAAATAAGCGCCCAGTACAACAGCATGCCTCAGCTCACCTCGTCCTTCGCATCGACAATTCGGCGTGGCGCTTGCGACCTTCGCCCACCTCGCCACGCACGAGGCAAACGTCCGGTTTCGTGAATTTGTTGCAGCGCTTTGGTGTCAAAATCCGGCAACCGCCTCGAGAAGGTCCTTGTCGGTAAAGGGTTTCCTGACCAACGGAGCGGCGCGATGGGCGGGAGGCAGGCTCTCCGGGCCGTAGCCGCTGACAAAAGCGAAGGGGAGTCCGCGCGCGCAAGCAGGTCGGCGATCTGTCCCGCCGACTCTCCGCCCAAATGCGCGTCGAGGAGCGCGCCGCGCAGCGGCTCGCGTTCGATGGCGGCGAGCGCATCGCCGACGGTGCTTGCGGGACCAATGACCGCGTGGCCCGCGTTCTCCAGCGCCGCGACGATGTCGAGGGCGATGAGGAACTCGTCCTCCACGACGAGAATGGGATGCGTGCTAACCAAGTGACCCCTTCCTTCGAATAGCAGTGTAACAGTTCTGTGGCTTCGTTGGTTCACCGAGGGAACGCGGAGGCGATCGCGGGCGTTTTAACACCTCTACGCAACGCAGGCCACCCCCGGGCCCAACCAAACAGGAGTAGATTTCCATGAACTGGGATCGGATCGAAGGCAATTGGAAGCAGTTCAGCGGCAAGGCCCAACAGCAATGGGGCAAGCTCACCAACGACGACCTGGATGTCGTCGAAGGCCGCCGCACCGAACTCGTCGGCAAGATCCAAGAGCGCTACGGCGTCGCTAAGGACGAGGCGGAACGCCAAGTCGATACTTGGCTTCAAAACATGTAATATTTGAGTCGGTCCGTCGCGGCGCCGGTGGTGGCTCTTTAGCCCCGTCGGCCCACGGCGGCCGGTTTATGTTTCGCGCGCTCTACCCTGATCCGTACCTTCGGAAATTCATGGGGCACGACGTTCTTGGGCACGACAATTCTTCTCATCATCCTGATCGCGGTGCTTCTCGCTGTATTGCCGACTTGGCCCTACAGCCGAACTTGGGGGCCTCTTCCGTCAGGTTTCGTGGGCGCGATCATAGCGCTCTTAATCATCCTCCTCGTTCTCGAGAAGGTCTAGCCGGCCAGAAGGCCAATCGGTGAACCATGCTGACAACCATCCTGATCATCATCTTGATCCTCGTCCTCATCGGCGCGGTCCCGGCCTGGCCGCATAGCCGCGGTTGGGGCTACGGCCCCTCCGGCATTCTCGGCCTCGTGCTCGTGATTCTGCTGATCCTGCTCTTGCTCGGAAAGATCTAACGGCCGAGACCCAGTCGGAGCGCCTAGCTTTTGCGCTTGGCGCTCCGCTCGAAGAACAGCGCCTGCGAAACGATCGCCTTCACGGTATCGGGTTGATACGGTTGGTGATGAGGAACGCAGGCTCGGGCCGCTCGCCCGTGAGCAACCGGTCCGGATAGGCCGTGATGAAGATCACCGGCACCTCGAACGTGCCCAGCATCTCATTGACCGCGTCCAAACCCGAGCTTCCGTCGGCAAGCTGGATATCGGCGAGCACGAGGCCTGGCTTTTCCGCCGAGACGGCACTCACCGCTTCGGAGTGCGTGCGGGCGACGCCTGCCACGCGATGACCGAGACCTTCGACGATACTCTCAAGATCCATGGCGATCATCGGCTCGTCTTCAATGATGAGAACGTCGGTGGCGACTTGCGCAGAGATCTCGCGGCCCGCGTCGTCGATCAGCGCCTCGACGTTGCTCTCGCTCGTGTTCAGGATCGTGGCGGCCTCCTCCCCGCTGAAGCCCTCCACGGAGCAAAGCAGAAAGGCTTGGCGCGCCAGCGGCGTGATTTGCTCGAGCTGGCGGTCGGCCGGCGTTCCCCCACCTTCGAATGTTTCGGCCTTCAGGTTCAGGCCAACGGAATTCCACAGGCTCAGGAAGGTACGGTAGAGCGCGACGCGCGGATCGAGACTCACGTCGAACAGCGAAGGGTCCTCGGCCAGCACCTGCAGCGTCGCCGCGACATAGGCGTCACCGGCGTTTGAGAGCCGCGAGGCGCGGGCGAAACGGCCGTAAG
>NZ_LPWD01000268.1 GCF_001723295.1 Methyloceanibacter marginalis | reverse complement strand
CGCCGGTAATGCCACCAATCGTGAATAGGAAGATGAAACCGAGCGCCCAGAGAAGCGGCGTTCGGAAGGAAATCGAGCCGCCCCACATCGTTGCTATCCAGGAGAACACCTTGATGCCCGTAGGTACAGCAATCACCATTGAGGCGAAGGCGAAATATGCCTGAGTATCTGCGCCGATGCCGGAGGTGAACATGTGATGTGCCCACACCACGAAACCGACGACGCCGATGGCCACCAGCGCGTAGACCATTCCCAGATAGCCGAAGATGGGCTTGCGTGAGAACGTCGAGACAACGTGACTGACCATACCGAAGCCACCGAGGATCATGATGTACACCTCAGGGTGGCCGAAGAACCAGAACAAGTGCTGGAACAGCACCGGATCGCCGCCGTGCGAAGAATCAAAGAATGCCGTACTGAAATTGCGATCGGTTAGGAGCATCGTAATTGCGCCTGCCAACACCGGTACCGACAGCAACAGTAAGAACGACGTCACAAGGATTGACCAGACGTAAAGCGGCATCTTGTGCAACTTCATGCCTGGCGCGCGCATATTGAAGATAGTCGTGATGAAGTTGATTGCACCGAGAATGGAAGAAATGCCCGCCAAGTGAATGGATAGAATGACGAAATCCATCGCAGCTCCCGGGCTACCGCTGGTTGATAAGGGCGCATAGGCCGTCCACCCGGTGCCGGCGCTACCGTCCCAGGTGCGCCGGGCATGAAGAGGGAGATCAGCAGGAGTGCGAAAGCCGCCGGGAGCAGCCAGAACGAAATATTGTTCATGCGTGGGAACGCCATATCGGGCGCACCAATCATCAAGGGAACCATCCAGTTTCCGAAGCCGCCGATCATCGCTGGCATGATGGCGAAAAAGATCATGATGAGTCCGTGACCCGTCACGATGACATTGAAGACTTCCGGATTGCCGAAAATCTGTAGACCTGGATACATGAGCTCCGCGCGCATGGCCATGGACAGCAAACCCCCGATCGTGCCTCCCACAACGGCCAGGATGAGATACATCGTGCCGATGTCCTTGTGGTTAGTCGAGAAAGCCCAACGCCGCCAACCGCGGGGCCGATCGTCATGTGAAGCGCTTTGAGCTTGCATATGCGCCATTGGTTGATTTCCTTCACCGACTCTTAGTGATCTGAGAGGAAGGCTGTGGAGTTCGTCTTGCCCACAGCTTTCCTTTCAACACCCTCTAGAAGGAGCCGAGAGGGCGCTGACAGGTTCATGCTTTAGACGTTCGTCCTGTTGGTTCTTGATTCTTCCTCCCCTTTCTCGGAGACGTCATCGCCTTGACCTGGGTTGGGCGAGAAGTACTTCTCACGCTTGTTGGAAATGCCGTCGAATTCTTTCGCATCGGCAGGTGGCTCGCGCTTGACGGCAATGTTCGGCCAACTCTCCGCGTATTTCGCATTGAGCTCCAGCCAACTCTCGAGGCCCGACCCTGTGTCCGGTGCGATCGCTTCAGCCGGACATTCTGGTTCGCAGACTCCGCAATCGATGCACTCGTCTGGGTGAATGACGAGCATGTTTTCGCCTTCATAGAAGCAATCGACCGGACACACCTCCACGCAGTCCATATATTTGCACTTAATACAATTGTCGGTGACGACATAGGTCATGGCGTGCTGTGCGTCCGCGCTTGGACTTTGTTCGAAACAGCGAACCTGAGTTTCTCCGCAATTTGATCGGCCTTCATACGAAATGACGCAGCCAAAGGCTCATCGAAGAGTTCGCTGCATGTTTCGTCGAAGAGTGCGATCCACCGAGTGAGCAATGCCCGGTCCATCCCATCGAAGCGCAGATGTGCATCGACAGGGTCTTTCGGACTATCACCTTCGGGCGCTATCGCGGCCGTCCAGAAAGCGCGCATTCTTGCAAGATGCCCCGCCCAGTCACCCACGATCGCATTATCAATGACGTATTCGAGTTGAGGATCGCTGCGGACCTTCGCGTAGAACCGATCGACGAGGCGGGCAATCGCCTCCTCTGAAACTCGAGGTGCTAGGGCGCTACCGCTGCTGCCATCTTCGTTCTTATCCATTTGACCCATATCCGGTTAAACATGTATGTCATGCTCATGTTAGGCGAACAGGACAGAAAAGCAATACATAGAATGCCTCTTTTTCAACCCGTTGGGGAGACCTCATGCGCTTAACCGTCTACACGGATTATGCATTGCGGCTTTTAATGTATTTGGCGCTTCAGAATGATGGCTTGGCTACCATTGAAGAGGTTGCCGATAGCTACGGCGTATCGAAGAACCACCTCATGAAGGTCACCCATCAGCTGGGCGTGGGTGGCTATATCGAGACTGTCCGCGGACGCCACGGCGGTTTGCGTCTTGCAAGACCACCTAAAGAAATCATACTTGGCGATGTTGTCCGCTACACGGAGCCTGACTTCGCGATCGTAATGTGCCTTGAGCCTGTCGATGCAGATTGCGCTATTTTGCCCGGCTGCGTCTTGCGAAAGGCGCTAGAGCGCGCGCGTGACGCCTTCTTGAATGTGCTGGATCAGTACACTCTGAATGACCTCGTCAGGCCGCGGTCGGCTCTCCGGGCGATGCTGGCTATAACGCCACAGGCGGATTCGCGCAGGTAGGGGCGGTGGAAGGCTGGGCTCGGTGGGTTCCTCCCGCCGCCCCATTTAAGGGCGTTACTCAGCCTCTTAATGGTGCCACAGGCAATCGGCAGCGTAATTTGTGCCGGTATCGTACCGAGGGAAGCCGCCGACTTTGGTAGCTCCGTTTCTGCCGGCACGCCGTGGATGAATACGACCCGACGATCCAGTGCAAGATCATCACTTCCGAACGTCTTGGCAAAGGCTGCCTGCAGATCCTTTAATGGTAGCGTCTTCTTGTACTTGTAGGAGCCATTCGAGTCAGCCTTAGGGTATGTGTCGCTTGGAATTTCCATGCTTACCGGGTCGTTGTGGAAGGGAACCATTGTGGTGCCCGCGTACGCTTCAGTCTCGATGAGATCGATTAGGCCATCGTCGTTTTTATCCGCCGCAGAATCCGGACAGCTGGCGGCCTTGCCGTCCTTGAACCCGTGAAAGTGCTGCAAGTGCATCATGTTCGGCGGCAGGCCCTCTGCGTCGACGGTTATCGTCAGTTCGTCTCCGTCGATCGCAAATTTGGCGTCGCCCACGGCTTTGGCGCCTGTTGCATCGCTGTTCAGCGCGTGAAGTTCGGCGGTGTAGACCTGACTTTCAGCAGCCGATGCCGCACCCCAGGTCGCGATGATGATTGCTGCGCCCATGATTCCGGAGACAACGACACGGCTTCGAATGATTTTCATAACCAGTCTCCTACGCTTAGCCTCTTGGTCGAAGATTCTTCGAAACGCGGTATGTTATTGATCTTGACAGCCGCCCGGCGGAAAAGCAATAGACAAAATACATGTTTTGCGTGGTCTGAATGGCAACAGCGAAGAGGCATTGTTGGTAACAAGGATGCCGGATGTATGGATGTTGCCCGATGTCGTGGTGTGTGGCCGTTCACTTATTTCTAGGGGACCGACGGCTGCTTCATGCTCGCATCATTGACGCGAATGCAAACCGACCCTACATAGCGCCAATGACGTGCAACCCTTCATATCATCTACGCCTTTCTCCCGAAGGACCGAGCGACGCGGGCTCCTAGCCCGGTGAAACACTGTCGACCGCGCGGGGACGCTTCATACTTCACAACATCACCAGAAATTTGATCCGGCACAGTGGTACCCGTGCGCGGAGGCCTTACGCAGGCCGCGCCGGAATGAGGTCTATCGATCTCCATAATGGAACCCCGCTCTGTCCCTCCACCGGGTCAGTAAGCTTGACGAGCCGCGCCTGCCGCGATCTTGACGGCTGCCGCCCAGCGCATACCGGACGTGGCCTCGACGCTGCTCAGTGAACTTGAGCAGGTGGAGGTTTGCCCGATGCCACGCTATTTGGTGTCAAAATCCCCCTCTGCTCAGGCGAACGCGAGACCGACGGCCTCGACGTCCGCTGCCCACTCATTTGAGAATAATTTTCACCGACCGAGTGAGAACAGGAACTCTTGCCTCAAAACTGTGTCTTCGCGGTAGAGGCCGGGCATACGCTTGGTCATCTTTCCGATGAATGATCGGCAGGGTAAAGCACCTTTCTATCTTTGCGCACGACGGCGCCGGGCGTCAGGCTCGCCTCATCAACATGAGATTTCCCAAGGATATGCATCACGCGGTCACCGCCGGCGAGCAGATAGTCGGTGATAATCCGCCGGTGACAGCGCCACCAGACGGCTTCGGCGCACATGATTGCGCATATGCGCCGATGGCCCAATTCGCGAAGCCGCGCCAGGCCCCCAGCGAAGGACGCGGTCAATGCATAATCCGCGTAGTTCCGAAAGCTGCTCACCCGCCAATAGAGATTGGGCGAAGGCTCCGTGCCGCGCGCCTTTCCCCGAAGACCACCAAGTTCGGCGATATGTTCATAGCCTATTCGCCGACGCGCCAATTCATCAGAGATGGTCTCCAGATTGAACTGCGGATTGGCGTACGATCGGGGCATCGATCTGACATCTGCAATCAGGTTTACGCGCGATCCCTTGAGCAGATCGATAAACTCGTCGATCGTCCTGGTCGAATGACCTATTGTGTAGAATGTGGTCGTGGCGGCTCCAATGCAGGACCAGCGCGGTCCATCGTCTTTATCGTAGCCAAGCATCGAACCAAACTATGATGACTAGGAGCTTCAAAGTTGGCGATCATGTGAGCTGGAATTCCGAGGCTGGGCGAGTTAGTGGCACGGTGACGCGGGTACATACCCGCGATTTCGATGTCAATGGCTACACCCACCACGCCAGCGTGGATGCGCCGCAATACGAGATCAAGAGCAGCAAGACCGACCACGTCGCCTTCCATAAGGGTTCCGCTCTCACGAAGCTTCGCAGTTAGATGTGAGACTTAGAGCCGACCGATGACAGAAAGAGATCATCATTGACCGATCCTACCATTCCGATGCCCTCGCCTGACGCAGATCTTTACAAACGTCGCTGTTATTAAGAAGCCCGATGCCGTAAGGGCATCGAGCTTCGTTATCCTAGATGATTCCGCCTACTCTTCGAGACGCGGAAGACGTTTAACTCGCCACTCTGCGGGATAAGGTTCAAACCAGAAGCCTTGGCCATAGCTGTTGCACCGATGGCGCCGAACTTGTCATTGAGGTCAAGACCTGCGGTGACCGGAAGTCCGATCCAACCGCCGATGCCGGAGTATACGCCGACATATTGATGGCCGCCGAGCTTCCAAGTTGCTGGGTTGCCGATAACGCCGGAACTCAGCTTGCGGCTCCATAGGACCTTACCGCTTTCACGATCGACCGCGCGGAAATCACCGCCAAGGCTGCCATAGAACATCAAACCTCCATCCGTGTTCATGGTGCCAGCCCAGTTTGGGTACGGATCCGGGATTTCCCACACTGTCTTACCGGTCAAGACGTCGAACTTCTTGACCTTGCCGGTGATGCCAGGAACCTCGGGATACATGTACACGTTGGCGAACACATAGACCGTACCTTGGTTTGTGTGCGTGCGCTCCTGTGGTTCATCCTCCATGCACCAGTTATTAGTCGGCATATAGAAAATATTCGGCTCCTTAGGATCAACGGAACCAGGCTGCTGATCTTTACCGCCCATGGCCGACGGACAAGTGGAGACGTTGCGGCCGACCTCGAGCGGAGAATGCTCGAATACCTTGATCGGACGTCCGGTCTTCAGGTCCACTTTCTCCGCCCAGTCTACGGTCACATATTTGTGCGCGCGGAGGAGCGTGCCATCCGTGCGGTCGAGCACGTAGGCAAAGCCGTTACGATCGAAATGGGTGAGAGCTTTCACCTCTTTCCCCTCAATCTTCATATCGGTGAGCATGTTCTCATTGATGCCGTCATAGTCCCACTGGTCGAAAGGCGTCATCTGATAAGCCCAGACGGCATCACCGTTCGAAACCTTGCGGGCGAAGATCGTCATCGACCATTTGTTGTCCCATTTGCCGGTGTTGCATTCCTCCTGTGAGACAGGCTTGGCACCGCAACGGTAGGACGGACTCCACAGGCCAGGGTTACCGGTCGAGTAGTAGACCATCTTCAGCTCTGGATCGTAGCTGTACCAACCCCAGGCGGTGCCGCCGCCAATCTTGTAATCCTCACCGGGGTAGGTCTTGACGCCTAGGTCCGAACCAGCCTGACCGTATTGCGGGTTGGCTTTGTTGGTCTCCGATGTCAGGCACACGTCCTTATCGGTGCCCGTGCTTTGGCACTCCCAGGCCTTAGAGCCATCCTTCAGGTTGTAGGACGTGATGCGACCTCGCGCGGCAAACTCGTTGCCCCCGAAGCCTATGATCACTTTGTCGTCGGCGATCAGCGGGGCCGGGGTCCCAGTCTCGCCCTTCTCAGGGAAAGCATTCTTAACGACCCAGACTTCCTTGCCGGTTTGGCCGTCGAGGGCGATTAGAAAGCCATCAAGAGTCTGAAACACGAACTTGCCATCGGCATAGGAACCACCGCGGTTCACGGTGTCGCAGCATGCGCGCGGAACAGCCGACTCATCGCGGTCGGTCTTCTTCACATAATTCCAGATCGCTTTCGGCTGATCGGGATCGCTCAAATCAAGACCCTGAACCACGTTGCAGTTTGACATCGCCGGGCAGCCGCTGACCATAAACAGCATGGGCTTACCACCGACATCCTTGACTACGAGGGGCTGTCCCTCTTGGCCACGGAGGGCGCTCATCCCTTGCATCCACACCATCTGCAGCTTGTTGACATTCTTGGTGTTGATATCCGACAACGGACTGTGGCGCGTCAGCGAAAAATCACGGCCTGGAGCTGGCCACTGATCGGGATCCTTCATCCTGGCCAGCTGCTCCTCGTCGGTTCCAGCGACAGCCTGACCGGACAGACTTATCATCACGGCAAGGAGAGTGCCGGTTACCATAGCAGCCTTGAAAAGCCGGCGGCCTGTGGTCAATCCAGTGTTCTCATTCATTTCTGATGCTCCTTCGGGGCGCAACCGCGCAATGCAAACGGACGCCTCGACACGGCAAGCAACCACTAGGTGCTGCCACTCAAAATTTTCTGTGACGGTTTAGAGCCCCCGGCGGACAGCGTCTCGCCGGGGCTAGGAGCCCGCGTCGTTCGGTCCTTTGGGAGGAAGGCGCAAATGGAATGAGAGCTTGCGCGACATTGGTCTTACGTAGGAGTCGGCCGAGGTCTCAACAACGATGCAGGCGCCCAAGCGTCTCTGGTGCACTGGCAACACATGAAACTCGACATTCGACCACATCGGAAAACATCCTGAAATGCGGCGCCAAAAGTGCTATTCCGCTGTTGGATTTCAATCTATGCTAAAAGATACATTCTGTCTATTGCTTTTACTTTGTGGCGGTGGGAGATCATCGACCCGGCCTTCGCACAACCTCTAATTTCGAGAGTCCGCTTGCACATCGAGAAAGACATTCGACACCAGCCTCATTCTTGCAGCATGATCATACCTGCCGTTATCCATCCTGCGACGGCGATCCAGAACGCAAGATCGAGAGTTCCCTCGATTAGGCCGAGCACGTCAAGGAAACGAGCGACAAGCGCTGCCAGCAACAGAGTGCCCGACAAGACGTGGACAAAATTTACTGACGGCTTCAACAGCATCATTTCCTCCTGAATGTCTGGGCGCGAACTGCAGGCTCGATTTAGAGTCCCCAACCGGTTACCGCTATGACTTGGCCGGTAATGCCTGCCGCTGCGGGCGATGCGAGAAACGCTACGACCTCTGCGATATCTTCGCGTTTGGTCCAGCGCTTTAGATCTGTTGGTTTCATGGCGGCAATGTTCGATGTCGTATCCACAAGTCCAGGCGCGACGGCGTTGACGCGGATACCGAGGTCTCGCTGCTCAAGAGCCAGGGTGCGAGTTAAAGCCTCAATCCCGGCTTTGGCACAGTTATATGCGACCATATTAGCCTGAGACAGGCCGGCACGCGCAAAGTTGATGATGGCACCTCCGGCCTGCATGTGTGGAAAGACCTCACGAGACACCAAAAACGCGCTCACAAGATTGTTGCTCAGCTCATCATTCCAGTCGTCTAGACTAAACTCGACGGCAGGCTTATATCGGGTGAGACCGCCTGCTAGGTTTACTAGAACGTCTATCCTCCCGTATTCCTTCATCGTTGTCTCTACCAATTGCTTTGCCCCGGCCTGTTCGGTCAGAGACGCGGCCACGACAAGTACGCGAGCGCCGGCTTGGCGTAGCTCCGCAGCTCTGGCTTCGACGTTCCGCTGCGTGCGTGCAGAAATTGCTAGGATAGCGCCTCTGTCCGCCAGGGCCTTGGCGACAGCGTCACCAATCTGCCCTCGCTGACTCACGCCGGTAACCACTGCAATCTTGCCTTCAAGGCTATTCGACATGTCGGTTATCTCCAGTTGCAAAGAATTATCTCAGGCCGACATACGGCAGCAGCACTGCAACCGATTGCGCGAAAGCCGCTGTGCCGGCACAGGCTGCTCCCGCGGCATTCCATCGCGACTGGCTCAATAGAGCTGATGGATGCGCGCCAGCACTCCGCTGGGCTGCATCCATGTCCGGCTTTGTCAACCTGGAGGTTGTTGATTGCAGCCAGAATCCAGCCGCAAGGGTCGAAAGGATGCACACAGCAAACTGCAGAAATCCATAGATCGTCATGTCATCATCCCCTGTATTCTTGGCGTGGCTACGCCAATGGTGAACGTCTGTCCCAAGGGTAATCATACACTCCTCCCCAGTTCAGCGGCATCTTGTGCCTTTCGTCATGAGCGGCGTACGACGTGCGGACGGAGCTAACGGCTGACCGACGTCAACGCGACGCCGGCCAGCCTAGGGGAAGGCTGCTTGTCGAGGACGTAGTAGGGTTACAACATCCTTCGCAGCTCTTCGTTGTACTCATCAGCCACCTAGCATTCGCACCGTCAGCGACCGACTTAGCTTGTCGGACTCCGTTACCGTTGCCTGCTAAGCGAGCATTAGATTCCGTGTAGGCATACTACTCTTTCGGAACATCGGGACTGGCTTCCTTGATCGGCAGCTGTGTGCCTGTTCCTTCCTCTACCCAACCGTTCTTGCAACCCTTCTTGAACTCATCCGCGCTGACTTTCCCATCACCGTCAGTGTCGACCAAATGGAAATTGGTGACGAAGGGTGCCGCTTTGTCCGCTACCAATGCGGCGTCTCCGTCCCTTTCGGTTAGATTCCAAATGGACTCACATTTGGCATCATCTAGGACCGCGCTTGGGCGTCCGGAGGGAGGGCTACTCTCAGGAATCGGAGGAACCGGCGCTCCGCCACCCGCCAACGCATAACCAGTGCTAAGAAACATCACCAAAATACCGAGGACCGTGAATCTCATTGGAACAACTCCCATCTACTGCAAGCGCACGCGTGACCTCGCAGAATGCAAGCACGGGCCAATTTTTGAATTTGTCGGGTGGGGGGCAGAGTCTGCTCGGTCGAACACTTATGTCCGGCTCCGAACAAGCTTATTAGCTTGGAAGAAATATGACTTTCATAGCTCAGACTCCTCCATCAGGTATTCTGAATGCATCGTTGCATGTCGAGAGATAAAAAGCAATAGTTGAAATGCATGTTTAATCGTACGATGAGAAATGGGCGCAAAGGCGCAAGTGTCATCAATGAGGAGGCGTCATGCCCGACACACTTTATCCTTTATCGATTGGTGCCCTATCCGAGGCTCACAAGCGGCTTGCGCCTGGACCGCATGATGCATTTCAAACATTCAGCCGCAAGGTCTTCACCAACGGCGCTCTGACGAGCAAGACGAAGCAGCTGATCGCCGTTGCCGTCGCCCACGTCACGCAGTGCCCTTACTGTATCCGCGGGCACACCAAAGCTGCGTTGCGCGAGGGCGTGACGCGTGAGGAACTTCTAGAGGCGATATGGGTTGCAGCCGAGATGCGCGCAGGCGCTGCCTTTGCGCATTCGGCGCTCGCTGTGGAAGAGATTGAGAAGGCAGCCACGTCGTGTGTCTCAAAAAAATCTATCGTCACTGAGTAATTGCTATTGATTAATCCTCTGCGGCCCCTCATGTACCTCCAATGACCTGCAATGTGAGATATCATTTGCGACTTCCCCCCAAGGGAACTGACGCCGCAGGCATCTAGCCCCGGCGTGGCGCTTATGCTCGCGCATCGGGGACTCCCTCCTTCCATTCATCTTGATTTGTGCTGCCGGCATTTTTAGCGGTCGCGCAGCCACTTCCATCGCAGCTTCGTTGTCCAGAGTCTGCGCCAGACGCTCTCCCTCTGAGAGCGGCTGTGCCTAGCGCTATGAGGTTATAATGTCCATGCTCAATACTATTGGTTCACTGCCGCACATTCTTATTAGCACGGCAGAAGAACGGCGATTGACCGCGATCGCTAATGCCGCCTCCCGGCGCGCACCCGAGGTATCGGCGGCGCTTCTTAGCGAACTTGAACGAGCGGATGTTTGGCCAGAGACGGCAATGCCGAGCGACGTGGTCCGTATTGGCTCGATCATTGAGTTCGAGGTCGATGACGGCCGTCGTCTGACGGTTCAGTTGGTCCTCCCAGAGAATGCCGACATCAACGCCGGCAGAATTTCGGTTCTCACTCCCGTTGGGGCGGCGCTGATCGGCCTTTCTCCCGGACAGGCCATGGAGTGGTCAGGCAACGACGGCAAGGAGCGCCTGCTAACAGTCCTCGCAGTCTCGCGCCCAAAACTTGATTGAACATGAAACTCCTCAACTACTGACATGACTCTCAAACAGGAAACTCCAATGCTAAACGCTGCTCACCAACACGGCTCCCACTTTCTCCAGTGCCGGGGCCCACGCCAATTCCTGAACGCATTCAGTCTGCGATGTGCCGACAGATGCTTGATCACCGTAGTCCTCAATTTCAAGACTTCGCCTATAAGGTGTTGTCCGAGGTTCGGAGCGTCTTCCAGACGAGGACCCCTGTCATCATGTTTCCCTCCTCCGGCACCGGTGGTTGGGAAGCGGCGCTCGTCAACACGCTTTCCCCGCGAGATCGCGTTCTGTTTGTCGGCACCGGGCAGTTCTCCCTTTTGTGGTCGAGGATGGCCACTCACCTTGGCTTGGCCGTCAGCGTGATCAAAACTGATTGGCGGACGGGAGCTGACCCCGCTCGTATTGAAGAGTGTCTGCGTGCCGATGTGGGCCACGTCATCAAGGCTGTTTGCGTGGTGCACAACGAAACCTCGACCGGCGTCAGAAGTTGGGTAGACGATATCCGCGATGCGATCGACGCAGCTTCACATCCAGCCCTCCTTCTCGTCGATGCGGTTTCGTCTCTAGCCGCGATGGACTATCGCCATGATGATTGGCGTGTGGATGTCACGATCAGCGGTTCTCAAAAGGGGCTGATGCTCCCGCCTGGGCTATCGTTCAATGCCGTGAGCGAGAAGGCATTGGCCGCGTCGCGGTCAGCAACGCTTCCAAGATCCTATTGGTCGTGGAAGGCCATGCTGGAACACAACGCTGACGGCTCCTTCCCCTTCACGCCGGCTATCTCACTCATCTACGGCTTGGCCGAAAGCATTACGATGCTGCATGAGTGGGGACTGGACAACGTGTTCGCGCGCCATCAGCGTCACGCCGAAGCCGTGCGGCGTGCGGTCAAGGCCTGGGGACTTCAAATCTGGTGCCGAACTCCACATTATTATTCACCTGGCGTTACCGCGATCTGCATGCCCATAGGCCACAACGCCGATGATTTCCGGCAATTCGTGCGTGAGCGATTCAATATCTCACTGGGAATGGGACAGGGCAGGCTCGCCGGAAGGGCCTTCCGCTTCGGCCATATAGGCTACACCAACGACGCCACAGTTCTTGGTGCGTTGGGAGCGATTGAGATGGCTCTAGAGGCTGCCCGAGTACCGCATAAAGCAGGCGGTGTCGATGCCGCGCTCAGCTATCTGGCCCAAGGGGATTGTGACTCAAAGGTACGAGCCACCGAGTCCTTGCTGGCAACAAGGCGTGACGGCTCCGGGAACCTTTTCGCACAAGCTTCTATCTAATCGATGAGCCCTAATGTGGGGCGCCATTCAGGAGGATCGAATGCACAAGTATCTCACTCCACTCGTGTTGGCCCTGGTGCTATTGAGCCCCGGGCTTCTCAGGGCTGACACGCCCGCCAAGCCAACCGACCCGCAAATCGCGCATATCGCTTACACCGCGGGATTGATTGACGTTGAAGCGGGCAAACTCGCCCTCAAAAAATCTCGGGACAACGATGTACGCGCCTTCGCCCAGGCGATGGTCGGGGATCACACCGCCGTCAACGACCAAGCGCTGGCGCTCGTAAAGAAGCTGAATGTGACGCCCGAGGATAACCCAACCAGTCAAAGCTTAACTAAACAGGCGGAAGACACTAGGAAAAGGCTAGCCGGCTTGACGGGTACGACCTTCGATAAAGCCTATATTGCCAACGAGGTCGCGTTTCACAAAACGGTGAACGCCGCACTCCGCACGACTCTGATTCCTGACGCTCAAAATTCTGAGCTAAAATCTCTTTTGGAGAGAGGTCTCAAAGTGTTCGAGGCGCATCTCGAGCACGCAGAGGACCTGGCTCAGCAACTGTCTTCAGCGAAGTCGTAATGGGCGGAAGACGCTCTTATTTTGGATTGCGCGCATGTTGAAACGTCAAAACAGCGACTACACGACGCTTACTGACGGAGAGCTCGCCAGCCGTATCGCAACAAGAGACGTTGCTGCGGTGCGGCTGGTGACCGGCCGGAACAACCAGAGGCTCTTTCGTGCGGCTTGGAGCATCCTCAAAGACCGCTCGGAAGCTGAGGAGGCCGTTCAGGACGGCTACATGAAGGCTTTCGATGCCATTGAGACCTTTGCCGGAAGGTCGTCGCTTTCAACATGGCTCACCCGAATTGTCGTCAACGAAGCGCTGACCCGAAGACGCCGCGCGCAAAGGTGGTCTCGTTTGCTCAATCAAGAGCCGGTTCTTGTCTTGGACGAATATCGGGAAAAGTTGATGGCAGGCTCAGTTACACAATCGCCGGAAAGGATATTGATGCGACGTCAGATTGCCAAACTGCTGGAGACGGCGATCGCACGGCTCCCCGACACATTTAGACCCGTGTTCGTATTGCGCGAGGTTGAGGGCTTAAGCGTGGAAGACACGGCCGAAGCCCTGCAAATTCCAGAAGAGACGGTGAAGACTCGTCTCTTCCGCGCGCGCCGGCGCTTACAGAAGGAGCTCGACCCGGAATTATGCGGCGCCTTGTCGGAGACGTTTCCCTTCGCGGGTGCCGACTGCGAGGCGATGACCGAGAAGGTGCTTGCGAGTCTTCTAGAGGCGCGAAAAGTATCTGAGCTGAACTACGCCGTCGTCGACGCCGAAGATCCGACAAACCCGGCTGGTCCGCATTAATAGCGAGGAACCTATCCATGAACTCGAATGTGCATGCGCTGAACCGGGGAACTATCTCGAAACGCGTCGCTGCCGGTCGACCCGAAAGGGCCGATGTCGAAGCGGCGTTCCGCACGATCATCCGATGGGCGGGCGATGATCCGGAGCGACCGGGGTTGATCGAAACACCTGCTCGCGTCGTTCGAGCCTTCGAAGAGTATTTCGCCGGCTATGGCCAGGATCCCACTCTGATTTTGGAGAAGACCTTCGAGGAAATCGAAGGCTATGACGAGATGATCGTCCTCCGCGGCATTCGCTTCGAGAGCCATTGCGAGCATCACCTGGCGCCGATTACCGGCAAGGCCTGGGTCGCGTACGTCCCGAGCGGTCGGGTCGTCGGGATCAGCAAGCTTGCCAGGCTGGTGGATGCTTATGCGAAGCGCCTGCAGATTCAGGAAAAGATGACGGCCCAGATCGCGAACACGATTGACGAGGTCCTCAAACCTCAGGGGGTTGGCGTCATTCTAAAGGCGACGCATCACTGCATGACCACGCGCGGTGTGCATAGGCCCGACACAGACCTCGTCACGAGCCGCATGCTGGGCTGCTTCCGCGACAATCCGCTGACGCGGCAGGAATTCCTCGGCATGATTGATTGATGCCGAAGAGCTGTAGCCGAGAGTAACGCAAACGTGGCGATTCTAGATCGCAAAGGTAGACCACGATGGTGCAAGAAGAAAAGAAACTGACCGGCCCAGATCTCACCCAAGGCATCGCCCTCGATGAGCTCGCCGATGTCGGGATGATCGTCGGTCATGTCGGAGACGAAGAAGTTCTGCTGGTGCGCCAGGGCAACGAGGTGTTCGCAGTCGGGGCCCAATGCACTCACTATCAGGGCCCTCTTGCCGAGGGCCTCCTGGTTGGCGACACGGTGCGTTGCCCCTGGCACCACGCCGGTTTCGATTTGCGCACGGGAGAGGCCCTCCGAGCGCCGGCACTTAGCCCAATAGCGTGCTGGAAGGTTGAGCAACGCGACGGGAAGATTACCGTACGCGAAAAGCGCGAACGGCCAGCATCGAAGCCACGGACTAAGACGGCGAGCGAGCCCGAAAAGATTGTCATCATTGGTGGCGGCGCGAGCGGGTTTGCGGCTGCAGAGATGCTCCGGCGTCAGGGCTACCAAAACAGCATCATCCTGCTCAGCAGCGACGACGCCCTGCCCTATGATCGGCCCAACCTGTCCAAGGATTACCTCGCGGGCACCATTCCTTTTGAATACGTTCCGCTCAAGGAGCAAAGCTTCTACGCTGATAACAGCATCGATACGCGCATCGGGCAGCCGGCCGTACAGGTCGACATTCGTGCTCGCGAAGTGAGCGTCGCCAGCGGCGATAAAATTCCTTATGACCGGCTTCTCCTGGCGACTGGAGCCGAGCCCGTCCGCCTCACCATCCCCGGCGCCGATCAGCCGCATGTGCACGCGCTACGCTCGCTCGCTGACTGTCAGGCCATCATCGAGCGTACAAAAGTGGCACGTCGGGTCGTTGTCATCGGAGCAAGCTTTATCGGGCTCGAGGTGGCTGCGGCGCTACGGACGCGGAAGCTGGAGGTTCACGTTGTCGCGCCGGATAAGCGTCCGATGGAACACATTCTTGGCCCGGAGATGGGTGACTTTGTCCGCAGCCTCCATGAAGAGCACGGCGTTGTCTTTCACTTCGAAGACAAGGTCGCGACCATCCATGAAAACGCCGTTCGTTTGGAGAAAGGCGGCACGATCGAGGCTGATCTGGTGGTTGTAGGTATCGGCGTTCGACCACGTCTGGAGCTTGCCGAAAATTCAGGTCTGAAGCTCGACCGGGGGGTTGCCGTCAGTCCGACTCTGGAGACCAGCGCACCGGGCGTATATGCGGCGGGCGACATAGCTCGATGGCCCGACCCACATTCAGGTGATAATATCCGCGTCGAGCACTGGGTGGTCGCCCAGCGTCAAGGACAAGTCGCGGCTCTCAATATGCTGGGCCATGACATACCCTTTACCGCCGTGCCGTTTTTCTGGAGCCAGCACTATGATGTTCCAATCAACTATGTGGGTCATGCGGAGGTATGGGACGAGATCGTGACAGATGGTAATGTCATGAGTAAAGACTGCATCCTACGCTTCAAGCGCAATGGCCGAGTGCGTGCTGTCGCTTCAATCTTCCGCGACGTTGAGAGCCTGGAGGCCGAGGCCTTAATGGAGCATTCGACCGCTGCATAAAGCCTGCTGATATCTGGGTCGTGAAATCGCAAATTTACACAAAGTAACCAACCAGCGCCGGGAGCCCGATAGCACCTACGATCCATTCAGGGCGATCGCTCGTTGGGAATCTGAGGGTGGGGCACTGCAAATAGCGCACTCCCCGACCCCTTCTAATCTCAACTTAACCGCCGGTGGCGGCGACCCAAGAAAACGGCTAACCGAAAGGCCGCGGTAGAAACACCCAATCGTGGCGATTGATCATCTTCTTTGCCGGTCTCGTTTGAACTTAGCTTTTCCACATCACGCGCGGATCAATCCCACTTTGCTTCGCGACTCCGGTTGCTTCGTAGATCCAACACTCAAACGAACGCGAAGAGGTTCCATGCGGCAGAAAGTTGTGGACATCACGAATAGGCCGACCGATTCCGATCCGATCAAGATCGCGGCGGAGCTGAATCGCCTGGAACCGAAAAAGCGCGCTAGAACTCTGCAGCAAATGCCCACGGAAATGATCGATGCGGTGTTCTGGCAACTCGAGCCCGAGGACCAGGCCGTCGTGCTTGATAATGTCCCGCACGATCAGGTTATCCGCCTACTAGAAAGCATGGATCCCGATGATCGGGTTCATCTGTTCCAGGCCATGCCTGCGGACCTGATCAGTCGTCTGATGACGCAGCTGAGTCCAAGAGAACGCCACTGTACCGAGTTACTCCTCGCCTATCCCAAGGAAACGGCGGGCAGGATCATGACTCCGGAGTTCATTCGGCTCAAGCCCGGCATGACGGTTTCAGATGGACTGGCTGAGGTACGGCGGCACAGGGACAAGGCTGAGACAATCTACGTGCTACCGGTCAGCGACGATGCGATGCGACTCGTCGGTGTTGTTGAGTTAGAGGACCTAGTGCTGGCGGAACCAGACGAACGCATCCAGAAGCTAATAAGAGAGCCGCAATATTCCGTTTCCGCCTGGGACGATCAGGAAGTCACTGCGCGGCTCATTCAAGCGGCTGACCTATTCGCCGTGCCGGTGGTGGAGAAGGACAACCGGCTTGTCGGCCTCGTCACTGTCGATGATGCCATGGATGTCCTGCAATCGGAGGAGACCGAAGACATTGCACGCGCCGGCGCAACCGAACCAATCGGAAGAGCGTATTTCTCTGTCTCCCCTGTGCGACTGGTGCGCAGCCGGATCGTGTGGCTGTCTCTACTGGCACTCGCCGGCACTTTGACGGTCAATGTTCTGAGCGCGTTTGAGACGACCCTGGAAGCGGTCGTGAGTCTGGCGCTATTCATTCCTCTTCTGATCGGGATCGGCGGCAACACCGGCGCGCAGTCCGCAACGACAATCGTTCGAGCCATGGCGACCGAGGAGATCCATACAGGTGATCTCCTGCGGGTCTTGCTTCGTGAGGGCCTGGTTGGACTGATTCTTGGCGCCCTTCTGGGGATTATCGCATTCCTCGTCGTGTCGGTAATTTTCGATCGGGACATCGCCCTGATTGTCACGCTAACACTCATCATCATCTGCACGTTGGCTTCTCTCGTCGGCTCCTCCATGCCCCTCTTCGCGCGCATCGTCGGAGTCGATCCCGCCGTTGTCAGCGCACCAGTGGTCACTACGGTGGTGGATGCCACTGGCCTTCTCGTCTACTTCCTGATTGCCGCGACTGTCCTTGGGCTCTGAATGCACTTAACCGGGTTGGTCCAGGGTCGACTCTGAAAACGATTCCAAACCGAAACTGCAACCAGACATTTGCAAAGAGGGGCACATTGCAAAAGATCGATGAACGGCTCGAGCCCATTCTTGCTGAAGTGGTGCGAAGAAACGTGGGCGACAAAGAATTCCATCGGGTCGTCGCCGAAATGCTCGAAAGCCTCGGCCGGGTGATCGTCAAGCATGCAGACTACGCTGACAATGCACTGATAGAACGTATTTGTGAACCGGAGCGTCAGATCATATTTCGCGTTCCTTGGGTGGACGACACGGGCAACGTACAGATCGCTCGCGGATTCCGAGTCCAATTCAATTCGGCGCTAGGGCCATACAAGGGCGGAATACGCTTCCATCCTTCGGTAAATTTGGGAATCGTCAAGTTCTTGGGTTTCGAACAGACGTTCAAGAACGCGCTAACCGGGTTGCCAATCGGCGGTGGGAAAGGCGGCTCCGACTTCAACCCGCGCGACCGCTCCGATGCGGAGGTCATGCGCTTCTGTCAGTCGTACATGACTGAGCTACAGCGATATCTTGGTGAGCACACCGACGTGCCCGCTGGCGATATCGGGGTCGGTGAACGTGAGCTTGGTTATATGTTTGGCCAATACAAGCGCCTTACCAATCGTTATGAGGCAGGCGTTCTCACGGGCAAAGGCTTGTCATACGGCGGATCCCGGGCGCGGAAGGAGGCGACCGGTTACGGGGCTGCCTATTTTGTTCAACGGATGCTCGACACCCACAATACCAGTTTCGAGGGCAAACGTGTGGTCGTGTCCGGGTCAGGCAACGTAGCGATCTACGCGATGGAGAAAATTATCGCCTTCGGTGGCAAGATTGTCGCTTGCTCAGATTCGAGTGGCTATATCGTGGATAACAACGGCATAGATCTCAATCTGGTGAAACAAATCAAAGAGGTCGGCCGAGGGCGCATCTCAGAGTATTGGAAGCTCAAGGGCAGCGGAGCGCATCACATCGAGCATGGTTCGATATGGGATGTACCTTGCGAAATCGCCATGCCTTCGGCGACTCAAAATGAACTGACCGAAAAAGACGCACGTACGCTGGTCAAGAATGGCGTTATTGCCATCGGCGAGGGCGCAAATATGCCCTCGACACCTGATGCTATTCGCATCTTTCAGGGCGCTGGCGTTCTCTTCGCCCCAGGCAAGGCTGCAAACGCTGGGGGTGTCGCCACTTCGGCGCTCGAGATGCAGCAAAACGCATCGCGGGACAGCTGGACCTTCGAACAAACCGAAGAGCGGTTGGCCGTGATCATGGACAACATCCATGATCTTTGCGCGAACACAGCCGAGGAATACGGCTCACCTGGCGACTATGCCCTAGGCGCAAACATTGCTGGCTTCGTGCGCGTTGCAGAAGCTATGCAGGCGCTGGGTGTCATTTAAGCTTTCATGGCTTGGTGGTCAGTTGTGGTGACGCGCGGTGTGAAACCACTGCATAGCTCAGAATATGACGGCACCGACGCGTATCTGCTACCGCTCCAGAAAGCTGCCCAACATCCAAGCGACCTTCTCATGTTGCACCACACGCACCGTTGCAAGATCCGCGGTTGCCACGTCGCCTCGCGCCTCGGCCGCCGTCACCGCCTGGAGGGCAGCTCGCGCCGCTGTCGTGTGATCGGACAAAAGCTGACTAATCATAGTCGGGGCTGCAGGCGCGCCTGTCTCTTCGGTGATGGACGTTAGGGCCGCAAACTCAGCGAAACTACCTGGTGCCTTAACACCAAGCGCGCGCATCCGTTCGGCAATCTCATCTATCGCCCTTGCAAGTTCCTCATATTGCTCCTGAAACAATGCATGCAGCGGCTCGAACTGAGGCCCCACGACGTTCCAATGAAACCCCTGAGTCTTCAAGTAAATCATGTAGCTGTCAGCGAGCAAGCGGCCGAGCGCTGACGCCGATTCGCTTCTTGCAGCTTGGTCATTGATGTAGGGATTCGCCATTTCGTAACTCCGACGTCGAACTCCACCGACTATCTAGTTATTGCCAGATTTCCGCTGTCTCAAAGAGTATTGTTACACCTCAATTGGGGCAGAGGCATGGTGTCGTTCCCGCTCGATTTCCCGATGAGCTTCGATCAGCCATCAATATTGCTGGCCCGGCCTTCGATCATCACACGAAAAGGCGAGCCAGGACGAGGCTAAAAGGGACTAAAATGCTCAGGGTCAGACTCATACTGTGAAGGCGAGCGGATCACCCAATGCGGCTCGGCAATATACCGCCGCATAGCGATGTTACAAAGAGACCGGCAGTAACATTCGTTCCAAGAGGAGGTTTGAATGCTTTACGTTGACGTTCCAACATCCAAGGAAGTTGCCGCGCTCAATCTGGTTCGTTCGGATGCTTGTATCTCGATCTACCTGAAAACCACGCCGCTCACACAAGAGATCAGGGACAGCCAGATTACTCTTGGCAATCTGGCTAAAAGCGCCATAGGCCAGCTGGAAGGGGCGGGCCTTGAGAAGAGGCGCATATGGCCATTGCAAGAGAATTTCGACAGTTTGCTGGAGGATGACGCGTTCTGGAAACATCAGGCCCACAGCTTGGCAATTCTGGCGACGCCCGATTTGATGCGGACCTATCGTCTGGCTAACAAGCTGACGGACATGGTCAAGGTTTCCGATCGCTTCCACCTCAAGCCACTATTGCGCGCTATAACTTTTCCACATGCGGCCCATGTTCTGGCGATTTCTGAAAACGCCGTCAGATTGGTCGAAATCTCCTCGGACCTGCCTGCCACCGAGTTAAGGGTGCCGAACATGCCAAGGGATGCCGCGAGCGCCGTCGGCAAATCGACGATCAACGATAGTGGGACCGGCCGGCGTCTCGAGGGCTTGCAGGGACAGAAGGTGCGTCTTGGGCAGTACGTCCGCAAGATCGACGCCGCATTGCGGCCGATCCTCATGCACTCGGATATCCCGGTGGTGCTGGCCGCAACTCTACCAGTCGAATCCCTTTTCCGTTCGCTGAGCGCCCTCCCCCTTCTGCCCCAAACCATTGAGGGCAGTCCCGACCATTTGACTGACGCGGAACTTGCAAAGGCGGCAAGACCCGTGCTGGACGGCTACTACAAGAGCCAGATCGAGGACTTTCATCGTCTCTTCGAACAGCGCGCAGGGCAGAACCGGGTGACCACCGACATATCCGACGCCGCTCGTGCAGCCACATTCGGCGGCATCGAAAGTTTGCTTGTCGACATAGATTCAATCACCGACGGATTTGTTGATGATAGAACCGGCGCCGTTACATTCGCTTCGGAGGGTGATGCCGACAACTATGGCATAGTCGATGAGATCGCTGGCCGCGCAATGCGTTCTGGCGCCCATGTGTTCGCTGTACGAAAGGCAGATATCCCCGCCGACAAGGAACTGGCTGCGATCCTGCGCTATCCGATTTGATGCATCGGCAATGGATGATGCGATTAGCTAGCAGGGGTCATTGCATGTAACTCGAACCGCAAGTCTCGTGCGGCAGCGACCATGTTAATCAGCGCGCACCGCGCATCGTCCCAGGCGCGAATCGGACAGCCGTTGTATCGCCTTGAACTAGCCATTTAAGAAATAGCATGCGGGCGTTCTTGATGTCTCGCTCCGACCCACTCTCGGCGGCCGCGCGCAAGGCGATCGTTGTTGGATGATCTCGACCGCAGACGAATTCCAACGCTTTCGCCAGGCGTCCCATGGCTGCGCGGTCGACGGTCGCTTCTTCCATTATACTAATTCCTAAGGTGTTGCCTTCGTCGCGGTGCAGCTCAAAAGCGTAGTATCAATTCCAAGCGCTGCTGAACCAGTTCATCCTAGCCCAGCTCCCCTCAATAGGGCCCGGTTAATCGCCACCGCTGCCTTGGCGCCCTCACCGATCGCAACAGCCACAAGCAGAACATCACGAGATGCGTCTCCCGCAACATAGACCCCGGGCACGCTGCTTTCTTCCGTAACCGGGTCGGTGATGACACCTCCATCGTCGTCGCGCGCGCAGCCCAACGATTCAGAAAGATTGGAGCGTTGCCGCGAACCTGTGGAAAAGAACATCGCGCTGCGCTCTATGGCTCTACCATTCTTCAAGCGAATGCTTTTCAAGACGCCATCTTCCGTTCCCTCCAAGCTTGCAATTCGCTCGGAGCAGATCTCGATCGATTTCTGCTTGAGGCGTTCGGCCATCTCGGCTGAAACAGTGGCCTGGGCGTCTGTGAACAACACAACATCCGGTGACCATTGCTTCATCATCAGCGCCAACCCGGCCCCCTTGTCCCCGCTTCCATAGACCGCGAGGGGTTGGTCTCGATGTTCGAAGCCGTCGCAATAGGGGCAGTGGTGGACGCTCCGACCATAGAGCTGTTCTATACCTTCAAGCTTGGGGACGTCGTCTATCAAGCCCGTGGTCAAAAGGACCTTACGAGCCCTGAAAGTCGAGCCACCTTCGCACGTGACCGAAAAGCCGCTACCGGAACGAGTTATGGCGGTCACAAGGTCTGAACGCAGCGTGACCGTCTCATAGCGTTCGAGCTCAATTCTGGCGGTGGCTAACAACTCGCTTGGCGCTAGACCCTCGTGGCCAAGCAGCCCGTGCACAGCTCGCGACGCTTGATTTCGCGGAGTTCCCGTATCGAAAAGAACGACGTGGCGACGGGACCGCCCCAACAGGATCGCGGCGCTGAGCCCGGCCGCACCGCCTCCGACAATTGCGACATCGCATATCTCAGCCATCGGATACTCCTAGCAGCCTATTGTCTATCAAACTCGGCGAGACGGCGTGCGAGTTGACTTAGCTCCCAGGCACGCGCCAGCGCAGATGCCTTATCCCAGGTAGGCTTTTGAGCCCTTAGGCTTGGCAGCGGCGCTTTCTTGTTCATGGTGGCGATCGACCGGTAGAGCCGCAAGGTGTCGGCCATCGCCGGAAACCGGCCAGCAGCGAGCGCAGCTTCGAGACTGTCATAGCGCTCGATGAGTGAGGCGGCTCCAGCGGCGCCCACTCCCGGAGCCCCCGGAATTTTGTCTGACGGGTCGCCGCGTAAGGCGATAAAATCCGGCACCTGCTTCGGATCGACACCGTAGCGCTCGCGAACCTCCGCAGGGCCTATTCGAGCCATCTCGCCGGCGCGAACCGGAAACAAGATGGTGGTGCGATCCGAAGCGAGCTGAAAGGCATCGCGATCGCCACTTACGACTAGAACGGCGCCGCCGCGCTTCTCTTCTTTCTCTGCCGCGGCCGCTAGAAAATCGTCCGCCTCGTAACCAGCAGCCTTCGCGTTCTGAAAGCCACAGGCGGCGACGAATTCCGGCAAGACCTCAAGCTGCTCGAGTATGTCTTCGTCGAACTCGCGCCCACTCTGGTATTCTGGCAGCGCTTCATGGCGATAGGTATTCTCCTCCAGCGTGTCCCAACCGACGAGCACCGCACGCGGCTGCTCTTCTCGATAGAGGCGGATCAGCATGTTGGCGAAGCAAGGATCGCGCCTGCCGGCTTATTCCCGGATCGACGGATGGATTTCGGGAGCGCGTGATAGGACCGGTGCGCGAATGAGTCGCCATCGATGACGAGCAACGGCCGCTTTGCTGCAGGATCGTTCCCTCGGGCTGTCTTTTTCGGCTGCTTGGCTTTTGGCGTGGTGCGGCTTTGCTTCCGGGGTCTGGCTGCCGCATCTCGAAGGATGATCCACGCCGGCGCGTGGTCACTGGCGTCTTCGAGCCCCCTCACCTCGCGGTCGCGCCCGCGTCCGTCAGCCGCTTGGCCGCCTTGGCGTTGAGCAGCAGGTGATCGAGGCGGAGGCCTGCGTCCCGCTCCCAGCGGTCTCGCCTGTAGTCCCAGAATGTGTATATCGGCTCATCGGGATGGATCTCCCGAATGGCATCGACCCAGCCTTGTTTCAGCAGTTTCCGGAACAGTGCCCTCGGCTCGGGCTGAACGAGCGCGTTGTTCGCATAGGACTTCGAAGGATAGATGTCGGCATCGGTCGGCACGATATTGAAGTCTCCGGCTAACACGATCGGTGCGTCGAGGGCGCAAAGCTGCGCCGCGTGCTTCAGGAGCCGCTTCATCCAGGCAAGCTTGTAGTCGAATTTCGGCCCCGGCTGCGGGTTGCCGTTCGGTGCGTAGAGCGTTGCGATGAGCACACCGCCGACAGCTGCCTCCAAATAGCGGCTTTGAACATCGGTCGGATCGCCCGGCAATGCGGTGCGCGTCAGCACCGGCTCTTGACCGCGCCCGAGAATGGCGACGCCATTCCACGACCTTTGCCCCCGCCAAACGGCGTCGTAACCCGCCTTGGTGATCCGCCCCACGGGGAAGTTTTTATCGGTGCACTTCAGCTCCTGGAGGCAGGCCACATCTGGTTGCGACCGGCGCAGCCAAATGAGCATGGTGTCGAGCCGCTTGTTGACGTTATTGACGTTGAAAGTGGCGATCTTCATAGACGGCACGAAATCACAGCTTATTTTGCCAGCTCTCGCTAGGGCTTGGAAACTAAGGGATTTTTTGGCTCTTGTGCCGATAGATTGCGCGGCTTATATTTCATATGAAACCAAGATCGATACTTCAATGGAAGCCTACAAGCGCAACCAGGTTTTAGAGGCCATCGCAATAACTCTCGGTGAGGGCCCCAGCCCTAGCGAGGTCGTGAAGACGGCTGTGAAGCGCCTCCTGGATATCGACCGGCACTTCAAACGCAGTCCGCGCTCCAACGATCCGGAGCAGGCGAACTATGCATTCTTTTCAAGCGACGCTCCTGGCAGCGGTGTTGAGGTTTTGTTTTCGCCATATGAAGCGTTCGCCCTACTTCTTGGCGTGGACCTTTTGAACCATCGGTGGACGCAAGGCACAGCCGTCAAGATCCTCCGTCAGGCGCGGCCCCTTCTCGAGCCCAAGCACGCCGAGATACTAAGTTGGAATCCTGAGGAGCTGTTCAACTGGGAAAAGGTCGCGGAGCGCGCCCGGCCCGGCGATCTTGCCGTGGCGACCACCCGCCCCGTTTCCCTCGCCATCTGCTCACGTCTGGGCCGACCTGTAGACCACGCCTCCGACGAAACGCGCGAGGTGGCGGTGCTCGAAAACGGTGAGCTTATGCCTTTCATCCGTCGTGAGGCGGGAATCTCATCCACGGTAATTGAACTTACGCGATTGGCGCATAGGCTGCAGAGCGCCCTGGCCGAGACGACGCCGAGTAAGCGCGGAAGAGGCAGCGCATGACCGGTGCCGCAGCAAGTTCGCAGCCCGCTCGATCGGCCGTGCCGTGTCGGTCGGTACCCACTTCCCTGCTCCAAAAGCGTTGAGGTTTACCCATGCCAAGGCTTCGAAACAGTCCCGCCTAATTGAAACCCAGACTGCGGTTTCTACTCGCGCGCTGGCGGCGAGACTTCCCTGGATGGTGGAAATGCTATCGCCCTCTTCACTGAAGCCGGCCAAGCGCAATGCGCGCGCCCATAACAAGGCGCAGGAAGAAGCGGTGGCGAATTCGGTGCTCCATTTCGGGGTGATCAAGCCCGTCGTCATCGACGAGCAGAACCGGATCGTCGCCGGTCATGTGGTGTGGCTCGCGGCAAAGACGCTCGGACTGAAGCGAATCCCGATCATTCGGGTTTCGCATCTCTCGGAGACCGAACTTCGCGCTTATGCGCTCGCCGATAATCAGCTCGCGACCAAAAGTGCTTGGGATATCGAAATCTTGTCGCTCGAAATCGGCGAGCTTGAGCTGGCGCTGCCGGAAATCGGCCTCGATCTTTCCATCACCGGCTTCGAGCCGGCCGAAATCGATGCGGTGTTCGACACACTGGCTGAGATCGCCGCCGACCCCGCCGACGAAGCGCTTGAGCGCATTGAGGGGCCCGCCGTGTCATGGACCGGCGCCCTCTTTGAATTGGGCCATCACCGGCTTCTGGTTGGCGATGCGCGGGATGAAGCGGCCTTCGCGCAGCTCATGACGGGCGAGGTCGCGGAAATGGGCATCCATGACCCACCTTACAACGTGAAGGTCCAGGGCAATGTCGGTGGTCGCGGCCGCATCAAGCGGCGTGAGTTTGAGTGTGCCTCCGGCGAGATGACCTCCACCCAGTTCGAGGGCTTCCTCAAGGACACGCTCGGGCCCTGCGTCGACCACTCAATGGACGGCGCCATCCATTACGTGTTCATGGACTGGCGCCATGTCCGCGAGCTCATCGCCGCCGGCACGGCGGTCTTCGACGAGCTCAAGAACATGTGCGTGTGGGTCAAGAGCACCCCGGGCATGGGCAGCTTCTATCGAAGCGAGCACGAGCTCGTCTTCGTCTTCAAGCACGGCACGGCACCCCATTTGAACAATTTCGGGCTCGGCAGCGGCGGGCGCAACCGATCAAACGTCTGGCGCTACGCCGGCGTGAACACGTTCCGAGCCGGGCGCATGGACGAGCTCCAGATGCATCCGACCGTCAAGCCGGTCGCCATGATCGCCGATGCCATGCGGGACTGCTCTCGTCGCGGATCGATCGTCCTCGACGCCTTCGCGGGCTCCGGAACGACTATCATCGCCGCCGAGCAGACCGGACGTCGGGCCTTCTGCATGGAGATCGATCCGCGCTACGCCGACGTCGCGATCCGGCGTTGGCAGAAGCGCACCAAGCGCGACGCAATCCTTGAGGGCACCGACCAGACCTTCGACGTGCTTGCCGCCGGTGCGAACGAAGCTCCTCAGGCTTCAAAAGGACGGCGGTCATGACCAAGCCCAAGCGGTCCAAGACGGCGCGCCCCAAGGATGCTGACTACGACGTCGGGTACGGCAAACCGCCCAAGAGGCACCAGTTCAAGCCCGGCCATAGCGGCAATCCTGAAGGACGGCCGAAGGGGGCAAAGAATGAAGCCACCATCCTTCGCGAAATCATGCATCAGCGCATGGAGGTCCGCGAAGGTGGCCAAGCGCGCAAGATCTCGCGGCTGGAAGCGCTGTTGCTTCGATGCCTCGAGGCAGCCCTGAAGGGCGACCTCAAGGCGATGGCATTTCTCCTGAACCGCTATCGCCTGATTGAAAACGCCGAGACTGAGCAAGGCGAACCGCTCAGCCACGACGAGCAGTCGATCCTCGAAGAGTTCGCCAAACGCTTCCCCCCCAACGTGCAACCTGTAAAGGAGTAATCCCATGCATGGGATCTGCGAACGCGATTTGTTTGACTTCGCCTTGCGGAGTGATTTCGAGAGCTTCTTGAAATACAGCGTGCTCACGCTGAACCCCGGCATGCCGTTTCTGCCGAACTGGCATATCCGGGCAATCGTCTATCAGCTCGAGCGCATCCGCCGCGGCGAGATCAATCGTCTGATCATCAACATGCCGCCGCGGCACCTGAAGTCGATCACGGTGTCCGTGGCATTTCCGGCGTTTGTCCTCGGACATAACCCGCGGCAGCGCATTTTCTCGATCAGCTACGGCAGCGAGCTGTCCTTGAAGCATGCCCGGGATTTCCGGTCGATCGTCGAGTCGGCTTGGTATGCCCGCGCTTTTCCTCAGATGCGGCTAAGCCGTAGCCTCGACGATGAGGCGACCACGACCTTGAAGGGGTTCCGCAAAGCCACTTCTGTCGGCGGCGTCCTCACCGGGCTCGGCGGCAACATGATCATTCTTGATGACCCACAGAAGCCGGTGGATGCCCTGTCGAAGACGCGGCGCGACGGCCTGAACCAGTGGTTCACGAACACGCTCATGTCGCGGCTCGATAACAAGGAGACGGGCGCCATTATCGTCGTCACGCAGAGGGTCCATATGGATGACCTCTCCGGTCACCTCATGTGCGGTTCCGGTCATTGGGAAGTCCTGAGTCTGCCGGCGATCGCCGAGGTCGACGAGCAGGTGCCGATCGGCGATGACGAGTTTCATTATCGGCGTACCGGGACGGCACTGCATCCGGAGCACGAGTCGATCCAGATGCTACGTGTCCTCCAGAATGACCTCGGCACCTATGATTTCGGCGCGCAGTATCAGCAGGCTCCAGTCCCGGAGGCGGCGCATGGTGAAGC